>JASFVU010000099.1:0-7835 GCA_050049665.1 Bacteroidales bacterium
GTATTTATCTCCGTTGGGATAGAAATAAATGCCGTAACCATCCTGTACCCCGTTTTTCCACTCACCCGTGTATCTTGATCCGTCAGCCCATTTGTAAGTTCCCTGTCCGTGGAATACGTCATTTTTCCACATACCGTTGTATTCATTTCCATCCGGATCTTCCAGTTTACCGAGCCCTTCCCGTTTGCCGTCGACAAAATGGCCTTCGTAAACAAAGCCGTTATCGTAAACGTATTTGCCATCCCCGTCCGTACATGAGCCTGATATACAGCCGGTTTCCTGAGCTTCAAGGCCGGCAGGCATGCCACACAGGCATAATGCCATAAAAATGAACCATTTCATAAAAATGTGTTTTTGTTAATATACAGATTAAAGTTAGAAAGTATACGTGTTGTATCAAAATCTGAGTAAATATTTTACAGGCGGTTTTCAGGCGGAGGTGAATATTGATCATTCCTTTTGCCGGGAGATATTAATGTTTTTTATAAGGCAGGCTGAAGTAAAATGTACTTCCTTCTCCATAGTTACTTTCGGCCCACATTTTGCCATTATGAGATCGGAGCAGCGTTTTACAGATCGAAATGCCAAGTCCCGAGCCTCTTTCCCCGACTGTTCCTTTTGTTTGAAAGCCCTCAGGGTTTTCGAGCAACTGCTCAAGGACTTCGGGTTCAATTCCTATACCATCATCATGGACAGATATAACCACATGACTATTATCGAGCCGGGAGCTTAATACGACTTCGCTTTTCTGATGAGAAAATTTTATGGCGTTGGTAAGCATATTGCGTAATACGGAAAGGATCATGTTTCTGTCGGCAGAGACATTTACTTCTTCCACGTTGTTTATGGTTGTTATCGATTTCGCCTGGGCAAGGTGATTTGTATGTTCTATTGATTTGTCAGCCAGATTTCTCAGGTTCACCACCTCAAACGAAGGTGAAATTTTTTCTTTATTCCATTTTGTCCAGGTAAGAAGGTTCTCCAGCAGGTCGTAAGCACTGTCAGCTACCGGATAAAAACCTTCCAGAAGGTTACGCGTATCATTCAGGTCTGTTATTCCTTCCGAAATGGCTTTTGCCGCACTGCGGAGTGTACCGACCGAACCCCGCAGATCGTGTCCGATGATTGAAATCAGTTTTTCTTTTGAATCGTTTGCCAGTTTTAGTTCATGCATTAACTTTTTGTTCATTTTCTGCCGACGGGTAACCAGGATGAAAGTGACGATCATACTTAGCAAAAGCAAAATGGAAAGTATAGTGAGAATGATGAATAGTTTCTTTTGTTTTTCAAGCAGTTTCAGTTTGTTTTCCTGCTCTTTTACAAGGTATTTGGTCTCAAGACCATGAATGAGTGATTGTTTTGATTTCTCACGAAGGGTATCCTTCATATCGGAATACAAAAGAGCATACTCCAGAGCAGTGGAATAATCTCCCTGGGCCCGGTAGATCTTGTACATTACCTCATAGTTGTCAATGTTTATATCGTATGCATCAAGTTCTTTTGCCAGGGCAATTGATTTCAGGGCGAATTCTTTTGCTTTCCCGTATTCCTTCATGGCCAGGTAGGTGGTAGCAATGTATTGCTGGTCGATACACATCAGGTATTTCTGATCATCCATGGAATCGTATTTATATGCTTCGAAATGGTAGAATAGGGCCGAGTCATATTCTTCCTTTTCAAGGAATACCATGCCGATATTACTCAATGAATACGGATCGGGCCTGCCGGTTTTTGATATTTCGTATTCATTGGTCTTTCTCAGGTAATACAAAGCAGAATCATACTTTTTGAGGTTGATATATACCAGGCCAACATTATGCATATCAACAACAATATAAGCCGAATCGCCCGACTTTGAACTGTTGTATAAGGATTTTTTATTGTGATAGAGGGTTTTGCCGTAATTATTCAGGGCGGCATGGACCGTTGCGATCCTGTTGTGGCATAAACTCACCAGAATGTAATCGTTTCCGGCAATATCAAGGGCATTGTAAGCCATTTCAAGGGAAGTGGTATATTCTCCTATTAAGGAATAGAAGTCGCAGTGCCTGAGGGTGCTTAACACGATCGTCTCTTTGTCCTGGAGTTTTTCGGCCAGTTTTTTTGCTTTTACTGCATAAGAAAGTGCTTCAACCGGTCTGTTGGTTTGCAGGATGGCGTTAATATCCAGACAAAGATCTACCTTACCCGTATCTGAAGTTTCATGCTGCAAAAGCAGTATCAGGCTATCAGCTTCTTCCCGCCAACCTTTTGCTTGCGATGAAATGGTAAATAGCGTCAATAGAAATAAGAAAATTATTGACTTTGACATGCTGGTTGAATTTTCAATTGCAAAGAAACAAAGAATTATTATATTCTACTACAATTCTTTCAGGTTTTGGCAGGCACTTTTTTTTCAATAACGAGGATCTTTCACAAGGGGTAATTTGGCCATTTTCTGAACTTCAATACCGGGAAATCCGAATTCTTCCGTCACCTTCCCCAGGATAAGGTAAATACCACTTCCTCTGAAAGGGTATTTTTTCAGTGAATCGGGGAAGTTCACGGTATCGAAAAATTCGCCTTCACTATCCAGAAAGCATCCGAAATGCATCCGGTCTTTTTTCACTGTAAGGACGTTCTTTATTGTAACCAGATTTCCGAGGATACGTATTGTTTTTCCTGCATGGTATTTCATATTGCGGGCATTTATTTTTCCTCTGAACTTTGTTTCCAGCATGTCAAACATATTCATCGATACCGGGAAACCCAGTAATTCCATTTCATCGTACGCATCTTCTATGGTTTCCTGTTTCAGAGGCGGTAACTTGTAGGTCTTTGATTTTTCTTCGAACAATTGTCGGGTTAATGCCTTTTTTGAATTTTTCCCAAGTATCATATGGGACTCCCACAGCAGTTGCTTCTTTGTTTTCCCTGTAAAACGCATGGCATTGATACGGATAAGGATGGTCATTTGTTCGTTTCCGATGGCTACGCGTGAGATAAAATCGCTTAGGTCTTTGTAATCGCCATGTGCTTCACGCTCTTCAACAATGGATTTTACCAGATTCGTTTCCAGGTTCTGAATATGGACAAAGCCTATGTAAATATCACTTCCATAGATCGTGGTGTTGTAAAGACTATGGTTTACGCAGGGGAGTTGAACGGCTGCCCCGCAACGGTGTGCTTCATTGAAATATACCCAGGTGCGGTAGAAACCGCCGAAATTGTTGATCACAGCAACCATGAACTCATGAGGGAAGTGGGTTTTCAGGAACAGGCTCTGATAACTTTCCACGGCATACGATGCCGAGTGTGCTTTTGAAAAAGCATAGCCTGCAAATGAGGCTACCTGCCGCCATACTTCTTTTGTTAGTTCAATACTGTAGCCGCGGTCCGCACAGTTCCGGAAAAATTTTCCCCGTATTTCTTCAAACTGCTTCCCTGAGCGAAATTTTCCTGCCATGGCACGCCGCAGTATATCGGCGTCAGACAGGTCGAGGCCGGCAAAATGATGACAGATCTTGATAACATCTTCCTGGTAAACCATTACGCCGAATGTTTCTTCCAACTGTTCTTTCATTACAGGATGCAGGTAATCAAAGCCTTCGGGATCATGGAAGCGGCGGATGTATTCTTTCATCATGCCCGATTGTGCGACACCGGGACGGATAATGGAACTGGCAGCAACCAGTGTCAGATAGTTGTCGCAGCGCAGTTTTTTCAGCAACCCGCGCATGCCCGGGCTTTCGATATAAAAGCACCCGATAGCCTCTCCGTTGTAAAGCCTTTGATTTACCTTCGGGTCTTTTTTAAATTCCTCCACCCTGTGAACATCGATTTTCTTTTTCTTGTTTCGAAGTACCAGTTCCGCACAATCGTTGATATGCCCTATGCCTCTCTGACTCAGGATATCAAGCTTCTCAAACCTCAGGGTTTCGGCTACATACATATCCCATTGTGTGGTGGCCAATCCTTTTGGTGGCAGGTCAAGCGCCGTATAGCAGGTCATAGGGTCTTCGGAGATCAGTATCCCTCCGGCATGTATGCTGCGTATGTTCGGGAAGCTGACGATGCTGTTGCCGATCTCAATGAGTTCTTTTGTAATCTGATCCGGGTTTGTTTTGCCATCCGGATGATTGACCAATTCGTCGATCTCTTCTTTTGGCAGGCCGCGCACCTTGCCCAGTTCACGCAGGATGGACCGGTCTCTGAATGTAGTGATCGTACCCAGAAGGGCAGTGTGTTCTTTGCCATAGCGTTTGAAGATGTAATCATGCACTTCGTCACGGTCCTTCCATGAGTAGTCAATGTCAAAATCGGGAGGACTGCTGCGCTTGGGGTTGATAAAACGTTCGAAATAGAGATCCAGTTCGATGGGATCCACATCGGTGATCTTCAGGCAGTAGGCTACAATGCTGTTGGCCCCGCTGCCACGTCCTACATGATAGAAGCCACGGCTCATGGTGTAACGGATGATGTCCCAGGCGATCAGGAAATAGGACGAGAACCCCAGCTTGTCAATGATTTCCAGTTCATACCTGATGCGTCGTTTGGCTTCCGGGTTGTTCGGGCCGTAACGGTACCGCATGCCGTCGGCAGCAAGTTTTTCAAGCAGTAATTTATCATCATAGCGGCTTCCACAGAATACCTTTTTGTTCTTTATCGTTTCCCAGTCAAAACCGATACCGCACTGCCTGAGAATGGTTTCCGTATTTTTCAGTATATCAGGATAGTCTTCGTATGCAATGCAAAAGAGATCGGGCGACAGGAATTTCTCTTCCCGGAGTGCCAGGTCGGCCGGTGTCAGTTTCGTAAGCAGTGTGTTCCTGTCGATTGCCCTGAGGTATTGATGCACCAGGTAATCACCTTTTGTGGCAAAGGTTACAGGACAAAGGGCTATAAGCTTGTTTTTCAGTTGTTTCAAGGGGGAGGACAAAAGTTTTCGCACTTCACCCGGACGGATACCTGCAAATTCATGCTCTTTCAGCCTGCGGGGCAACTTGCTGTTGAAGGGATAAATGCTTATTGCATTGGCCAGTACAGGCGGACAGGGCGGGAGAGGAGCCTTGTTCAGGTTGTGCCAGCTCAGGAATTCGTTGATCTCTCTGAATCCCTTGTTGTTCAGAGCGATGATCACATACAGCAGTTGATAGTCCCTGTTACGGAATTCAACACCGGCTATGGGATGTATGCCTTTCCTGTTACACTCGCGTACAAAATCAACCGTTCCTGTGGTATTATTAATATCGGTCAGCGCCAGCGCATCCGCTCCATGCCGCACAGCTTCTTCGACAAGTTGTCCGGGTGACATGATACCGTGCCGCAGACTGTAATAGCTGTGACAATTCAGATACATGCCTGTTTCTTAATGACTGCAGAAAGGCGAAGGATTTTCCGTGATCAGCAGTCCTTTGTACTTGTTCCTCTGCAAAAGCCGGTGCATGCTTTTTACCAGCCTTTCATAGGAATATTGTTCAAACTCTTCGGGGATCCTGAATTCGGACCAGCCTTCGTTCTGCCTGGATACAAATACTTTTGTTTTCATATACAATGATTAAAATATAATCAAAAACAGGATTATAATATAATACTTTTTTAATACATTGTATACAAAAAGTGATTTTTTTTGAAACGGGTCAGTGAACTGACCGGGATGAGTGTTGAGAGGTGAGAAGATGTTTATCACTGATGAGTCGATTAGGTGATGAGTTGATTAGGTGATGAACTGAATTAATCGAATAACTGAAATGAATATCCTGATAAGCCGATGGTATGTTTCATTTACTCAGTTTACCGATTAATTCGATTCATCAATTTTACGATTACACAATTCCACAATTAAACATTGGCCAGCATCTAATAACCTAATTGTCAAAAGCTAACCATCCTTCACCCCGAGACCTCGGGGCTTCGGCCGGCAAAGCAACCTAATAAGCTAAAAGCTGACACCAATTACACGATTACACAATTTCTCAGTTAAACAAATTGATCAACCTGCATTGGTTTTATGCGATTTGAGGCTGTAAAACAGGATAAACAGAAAGCATACCACAGGAACGACAAACGAGTAGTGGATATTACCGGTCAGGTCGGAAACCTGTCCCTGAACGGCAGTAAGCACTGCTCCTCCCAAAATAGCCATGATCAGTCCCGATCCTCCGATTTTAGTATCTTCTCCGAGTCCTTCGACAGCCAGCCCGAAAATAGTCGGGAACATTAACGACATGAATACGGATATGGAAACCAGGGCTATCACACCCAGGTAGCCGTTACCGAAAATAACGAGTACAGTGCTGATGACTGCCAAACCTGCCGAAGAGAATAACAACTTTTCGGGTTTGATGTATTTCATCAGTGCTGTGAATACAAACCTCGAAAGCATGAACAGTACCAGTGCCAGAAGATAATACTCCGATGCATCTGCCTCATCAAGGTTCAGTTCCATCATTACATAGCGAATAGTATATGACCAGACCCCGATTTGAGCCCCGACATAAAAAAACTGTGCAATTACCCCGGTACGGTAGTTCCTGTTTTTAAACAGTTTCAACAGTGTTTTTCCGAAATGCATAGACCCGTCGGCATCCGACGCCTTTGGCATTTTACAGAAAGCAATAATCAGCCAGAGAAACATGAGGAAAAAAGCAATGCCTACATAGGGGCCCATCACGGCTTTAAGTTCGGCCGACTGGATAGCATGTAACTGATCGGCACTCATAGCCGAGCGATCCTGTAGCGAAGCCCGGTCGAGGTTGGAAAGAATAAACAGGCGACTGAGTAAAACCCCTGAGATGGAACCGATAGGATTAAACGATTGTGCAAGGTTCAGCCGGCGGGTTGCCGTTTCGGGCGATCCTAAAATGATTACATACGAATTGGCCGTGGTTTCCAGGATTGACAGTCCGCCTGCCAGGATAAACAATGCTCCCAGGAAATGCCCGTAAACCTGTGTTTTACTGGCCGGAAAAAATAGAAATGCTCCGATGACAAACATTCCCAGACCCAACAAAATACCCGATTTGAAAGTGAATTTTTTAATAAACATGGCGGCGGGAAGCGCCAGGCAAAAATACGAGCCGTAAAAGGCCAGTTGTATCCATGAGGTTTGAAAATCGGTCATGCTCATGATCTTCTTAAATGCTGCCAGCAGCGTATCGGTCATGTTGTTGGCCAGACCCCACATGAAAAACAGAGAGGTCAGTAAAATAAAGGGCAAAACGAAGTTTTTTCCCTGATAGGTTAAAAGTTTACCGTTAGTTTGGGATTTCATACGTATCTGTTATTTGCATTCGGTTAGTTGAAATATTTTTTCCATGGGCTGCCATTTTTCCGACGGGTTATCAGGATCGATCCGAAGCTGAAACCGGTCCATAAATGCTTCCCATTCTTTTTGCCGGGGCATTTCCGCTAATATATTCATTTATTGCTCCCAGTCAAAATCATCTTTTACCTCTACTACCATAAACAACCTGTTTTTCCATAAAAAAATTTCCATCTCGAGGATGCCTGCCCGGCGTATCCCTTCGGGAATCTCTTTCCATATATTCTCAGAAGAGTGCCAGTACCTGTATTGTTCTATGATTTGCTGATTATCCTTCAGGTCCAGGGTCCGATATAGTTTCATTGTACCGTGTGTTTACGCATTAAATCTTTTTGCCAGTTCACGTAATTCGTCCAGTTGGGCTTCGGTTAATCCTTCGGGTTCAAAGCCGGCCGATCTGCATAGGAACCATATTTTAGCCGATTTACACACAATATCGATGTTGTCAGAAGTTTCAATGATGTTTTTACCTATGGCGAAAATTCCATGTTTTTCCCAAACTACAATATCATGCTTCTGAAAACTTTCGATA
>JASFVU010000100.1:0-7795 GCA_050049665.1 Bacteroidales bacterium
TGTATCAATAATCAATAACAATACCAAATCGGTTATGTTGATTACCTAATTTGAAAATATGACAAATTTTACCGTCCGGTATTTACCGGAAACCGATTCTACCAGCGATTACCTGAAATTGCTTATGAAAAACAATACCCTGAAGGAGGGGACTGTTATTTTGTCAGACTTTCAGAGATCAGGCAGAGGCCGGGGGAAAAACACATGGCATTCGGAGCAGGACCTGAATCTGACGTTCAGCATATTGTTTTACCCGCGAATAAAACCGGCGGATTTTTTTTATCTGACGGAATTTGTTTCCCTGGCAATCCGGGATCTTTTATCGGCATACGATATCAACGCTACTATAAAATGGCCGAATGATATTTATGTTTCCGGCCGAAAGATAGCCGGTATTCTCATTGAGAATTCAATTACGGGTAATGCAATAGAGAACACGATCGCAGGAATAGGGATCAATGTGAATGAAGTGAACTTTCCGCCTGACATTCCTAATCCGACTTCCATGAGGATCCGGAAGGACAGGGCGTTCGATAAAAGGGAGGTATTTGATCTGTTTCTGGAGAAATTGAAATACCGGTATCATCAACTGATGTCGGGAGATCCGGATGCAATGCACAAACAATACAACGAGTGCCTTTACAAAAAAGACGTATTCAGTGAATACAGGATATCCGGGAAAGAGATAAAGGCTTGTTTGCAGGAGATCAAACCCAGCGGGGAATTAATTCTGAAATATGAGAATGGAACTGTAAAAAGCTGTCTTTTCGGTGAAGTTGAATGGATCGTTTAATTCGTTATTCACAGGAATATATTTAGTCGTGTAATTGATTGATGAACTGATGAATCGGAGAATCGAATTAACTGAAATATACGATTAGCTCTAAATGAGCAAATTCCAAAAGACAAATCCCAAATCACAATTAAGCTCTAAAAAACAAATCTTAATACTCAATGGCCTGTTTGCATGATGTGGAGTTTGAACATTGAAATTTGGTTCAATATATTAGCAAAAGACGTTGTCAGGGGTGGTATATGGCAATTATCAAAATAATTAGCCTCACAATGAATGGAATACGTTAAAACATATAACAAAATAAGGGATAAGCCCTTCAAATGGATATATACTGGAGAATTATTGAAACCTAGTTAACTTATTAAATAATTATCACACTATCAGGGGGATAATAATCAATAGAGCAGAGCTAAGGTGCCCTATTGATTATTTTTATAAAATCAGTTCGTTCATTGTAAATCCCTAATTAATATAAAAACGAAGTTTTACAATTTTTGAAGCTTAACTGGATTATTTCTGTATTATCATCTTATTTGTATTTATTACCTTACTATCGGCAATCAATGTATAAGAATATACTCCGGCATCCAAATTTGCAGCCTGAAAAGTTAAATTTGCTTTTCCCCTGTCCAGTATCTCAATTTCCTTCACAAGGGTTCCTTTGGAATCATAGATTAAAATAGAAGCTTGTTCTGCGGTTTCAGGGATTACTAAACTTATATTTGTTTCCTTACTGAATGGGTTTGGATAATTTCTTAATAGATCCGATTTACTCTTTTGCTCATTTAATGCAGTTAATGACTCTAGAGATTGAATCTTTTGGCTTAACTCTTCAATTTGTGTTTGTTGCTCTTTTATTGCCTGCACTAAAATGGGTATCACACTAATATAATCAATTGATTTCAGAGTTGAATTTTTTGTCATTCCTGATTGAGAATTATAAACAAGATCTGGAAACACTTGCTCAAATTCCTGGGCAATAAAACCAAATTTTTTTCTATCTTTTAGTTCTAAGAGATCATCTGATAAATCTTTATAGTACTCATCATTATAGTTGTAATTATAAACGTTAATCTGCTCAATCTTAGAGAGTACCCCGGAAAGATTCTGAATGTTTGTCTTGACTGAAATATCTGAATGCTGAACCATAGTTTGATAATCAATCGAATAACACCACATATGATTCAACCATTTGTCACTTTTCCCAAGTCTAAGGTAGCTGTTTCTTTCAGGATAAATTGAAGGGTGGGTTCCGGTACCACTCCAGTCTATGTAAATATCGCTCCAGGCATCGAAACGTGCAGTTCCTTTTACATCTAGTTTGTATGAGGGGTTATAGTTGCCAATGCCAACATTACCGTTTGTACTTACTTTTAGTTGTGCATTTACTTGACTATAGCTAAAACATATAATGATTATTACTAAAAATATATTTGTTGTTTTCATATTATTAACTTTTAAAATGATTTACATGGTGTAGGCTGTATTTCAAATTCAGCACCTAAAGGGATAGTAAAATTACTCATGAGTTCAACATCACCACAACGAATTACAATATCTGAACTCGACGATAAGCTACAATTTTTGAAAAAGCAGAATTTTTTAATGTTGCTTGTACTATTATCCCATGAGCTAAAATTATAATTATCGCCAGATGCTTCAGTTATATAACCATTGCATTCCGGCAGAGGCAAAGCATAGTATTTAAAATAATTGATCTGAAATGATCCTAAAAAGAAATTATCTTCTGTTCTGGGACTTTCACAGTTGCGCCCATCATTATCCGGTTTAAGATTTAAATTTATTTGCAGACAAGGTTTTTCATGAGAGGGAATTCTTTTTTTAACAGTATGAAATGGGATATCATCAAAATAGTATGTCAGCTTGTCAGGTAACCACTCAACGGCAAATACATGCCATTCTGTTTCATCTGGATCATCTGTATCAAACATTTCAAAATCTATTACATCTTCATGCTCAGGATCTTCCCAGGCATTTGAACCATTATTATTTTCAAATTCATTCTCAAGTGTCCAGTAATGAATCAAATTTTTGCCATTTTTTACCTGGCAGGCACCAGGTTCAAATATATCCATTTCATCGTACCAGTATCTGCCACCCGGAAGTCTTCCGCCATGATATGTCCAGAAAGCAAACCAAAGTCCAACCGAATCCAATGGTTGATCTCCTTTGGTAAGTCTGGCTTCAATTTCATATCTTCCATAGTAGAATTGATTATCAGGATTCATATACCAGATACTTCCATCATACACTACGGTAGGAGTACCACCCGGTACCTTACCAGGAATTCTTATCCCGGCTGAAAAGTTTTTATACATATTTTCATCCCACTCAACATAAGCTTTTAGTTCTAAATATTCTTTTCCGGACTCGCTGCCATAGCTAAGATATTTACTATCACTTGAATAGGTCACATATCCCTCTGAAGGATCACCATCATCGTGTATTTCTTCCATAGGTATCCACTCAGGATTTCTATTTCCGTAATAAAAATTATCGACGTAGGTTGGAGTGGATGGAATACCTTGTGGAAATGTAATCAACGGGATTGTAAATAATAAGAGTATTAAAACTATTCTATTCATAATACTTTATTTTTAGTAACATTTTATTTGATACATATTAAGTAAGCATTAGTAAGTTTTCATTTTGCTGCAAAATAAAACTCATTCTTGTTATGTTTTATCTCATACACACCTCCTTTGTTTAATTAGTACTTAGTAAAAACTTAATAAGATTGATTATAGAACAAACAATAAACTATTAATGCTTGTAATGGACGATAAAATCTCATGACAACATTTCATTGATTTATACCAGATAACTATTCCAATACAACTCTTTAATCTTTCCAATAATCTTCTGCTTCTGATTTGTCTTGTCTAATTTTAATGATGAGCAACAATCTATCTTTTTAGAAATCACTAATAACTCTCATGGAAGCGTTTTTGTTTCAGGAATAGATACGAACTAAAGATATTAAAAAAGTAAGAATATACCAAAGTCATTCTGAAAAATAATAAGTGCATTTTCAACAACAATTAAATTGTAATTTCCTTCAATATTATCACGTTTTTATATTATCCAAAAGTTGCTATTATTTCTAAATAGGGTTTAGGATATTTGAATATTTCAAATATGCACTCTCTGTTTTAAATATTAAAATTCTTGTAAATGTAGTTATTTCGGTTATCTGACTCGCTTCAAAGGAATTTCTCTTAAATGTTTGAATTTTTATCTTCAATTCAATGTTAGGGAACAGTAGTTGTTTAATTTCATTTAGAATTAATGTATATTGAAACTGAGAGACCAGCAATATAATACTGTCAATCGAGTTACTTTCTCCCTGATATTTGACCTCAAATATTTTTTTGGTTCATATCGATATATTAAGTATGATATATAGGGATGTTCGTAAATAGGCTCTTATGTAAAATAGTATTGTTTTATAAAATGTTGATGAAATTTATTTACCGGTAAATATGTTCTTTCTTTTTTAAGAGAGTATTTTATGAGCATCTTTTCCTGGTTCTTATATTCTTTAATTATTTCACGTATTTTAAAATATATCAAATAATTAGGGAGATATTTTGAAGAAACGCCGTTGAACTGTCTAATCCAATTTTTAAGCTTACTATGAACATTATTTACATGTTGTAAATGATAGATTTTCTTAGTTGTCCATTTCCTGTCCCAGCCAGGCACTTGTTTATGGAGGAGATTCTTTTTCTGAGCAAATGCATTATATCCAGAGTATTGATCAGTACATAGGATTGTTTTCTTCTTTGTATTTCTTTTTTTTTCTACCCATTTGCCTAATGCTTCTATTATATCTTGACTTGAAGGTCTGCATTTTCCAGTGGCTTTTAAAGCCATTTTCCCACTTCTGTCAATAGCAACTACTACACCAATGTGGTTGCGAGTTGGGCCTCCATGAGATCCCACACCTCCTCTTTTTCTGGGTCTTCTACTGCGGACTTTCTGTCCTTTCTTTGAATCAAGGAAATAGGTATCATCTGCTTCAATTACACCTGTAAGCTTATCTTGGCCGATATCTCTAAAAGATCGAAGAATCTTATGTCGCCAATTAAAGGATGTCTTATAACTAATCCCAACTTCGGCAGCAATTTATGTAAACTATAACCTGCCAATAAGCATGAGAAATATTTAGTCCACTTCTCTTTGTCATGAATACGATATGCGCTCGATCTTGTAAGAGCTGTATAGGTTCGGTTACATCTAGAACATCGATATTTTTGAGACCCACGATATAGACCAAATTTTATCCATTTCCTGCTTTTGCAATGAGGACACTCTATTGGATTACTTTCATGAATAAGTTTCCTAACATTCAAAATATCAGATTGTTGACTCATAGAATCAGGTTTTATGAGTTTTTCAATAATTTGTGACTTTTCATCGGCGGAAAGATAAATAACCTCTTGAAGGATTTCTGCTACAGACATATATGGTTTTTCTTAAAAATAACAATACTATTTTACATAAGAGCCCGTAAATAATTAAAACTTCTGATTTACAATTAGATAACATATGGTATCTTAAAGAAAAAACCCCGAAAAGGTGGCGAAACCTAAAAATTCGGGGTTACCCTTTTAAAACGTATGAGCAAATTAAGAAGAATTTACGAGACTACCCAAGAAATTAATTTTCTTTCTCCACAAAAAGAGTTTTCGCTTTACTGGAATAGCTTTCTGGAATCAGAATTGGGTAGAATTTATCAGTCTATTCCCTGGCAGGGTTTGATTCAATCCTTGAAATTGAAGGAAAAACGCAAAGGAAGAACTTCACAGTTTAGTCCTCAAGGCAAACTGGCACTAATGTTCCTTAAATCCTATACCGGCCTGTCGGATCGAAAGCTATACGAACATTTGAATGGGAGCATCCAGTATCAACTCTTCTGTGGTCTCTTTCCGGGGCCGGATAAACTGGCTGATTTTAAGATCATCAGCAAGATACGTACTGAGTTGGCTCGCAAGCTGAATATCCGGGAAATTCAGGATGTTCTGGTAAAAGCATGGAAGCCATATATGAAGGATACGAACATTGTGCTGGAGGATGCTACCTGCTATGAATCCTATATACGCTTTCCTACCAATGTGAAGCTTCTCTGGGAGAGTACTGACTGGATGTACGGGCAATTAAAATTAACCTGCAAATACCTAAGGATACCAACTCCACGAACCAGATACCGGGAACAGAAAGAGAAATACTTTGCCTACATGCGCCTGCGTAAAAAGCCCTGGAAGCAAACCATCAAACGTACCAGAAGCCTGCTATACTTACTAAACAAACTAATCGAAGAGCTGGACAAGATTGAGGACCGACACCGGATCTATCTGAAATTCCCGGAGAAATATTACCAAAAGAGAAGAGTGATCCGCAAAGTGCTAACCCAGCAACAGGAAATGTTTACCTCGGGCAATCACAGTGTACCTGACAGGATCGTATCCATCTCGAAAAGTTATATACGTCCCATTGTTCGCGGTAAAGAAGTAAAGAAAGTTGAATTCGGAGCTAAGGTGAACATGATCCAGATTGACGGTATCAACTTCATTGAACATCTTAGTTTTGACGCTTTTAATGAAGGTCCGCGACTCATTGACTCCATCAGGTACAGCCGCACCTTGTTTGGAAAGATCACCCATATCGCAGCGGATGACATTTATGCCACCAACCTCAACCGGAAATGGTGTACCGCTCAGCATATCACTACAAACTTTAAACGTAAAGGAAGGGCGGGCAAGCATGAAGATCATCGGCAGATCATAGCTGCCGAACTGCGTAAGGAAAGAGCAACTCGGATGGAGGGTAGCTTTGGTACAGAAAAACAACACTACAGCCTGAACAAGATCAAAGCAAGGATCAAACAAAATGAAATTCTCTGGATATTTTTTGGTGTTCACACAGCTAACGCTGTCAGAATCGCTAAGCGTCTTGCCCAGGAAAAGCTATCGTTAGCTGCAGCATAGATATTAAATGTTTGATCAATAACAGGTTAGATAGGATAACTATGCTTTAAAAATCGAAAATCAGATGCATTATGTTAAAAATCACAGAAATTAATGCCGGTATACTAAAAATCCAGTGTAAAAAATAATCTCACCAACGGATTTTTAAAAATATCTTCTATTTTGCGAATATCCCTATATAAGTGAGGAATTTTAATTGTAATTCTGAATGGCAAAGAAAGTAAGTGTGTGGAAGCAACGGGAAGGTTGCGGGACGGGATAGAACACTTTTGCTTTGTGCGTTGGCAGTTATCTTATTCTGTCATTTTATCGGTTTAGTTTCATTGTCGCACGGTCAGTTTTCTGTACCTAACGTTCTCTGCATATGGTCAGTAGCGGAATTCAACGCTGTTTTCGTATCTCCGGTATCTGTTTTTGGTTTAAATATGCAAAGTTTTGCAAAACACTGAGACTGTCAGTTAATCAGTAACAGAAACCTTCTCAACTTTTAACTCAAGGCACTTCAGGCACTCTTCACGTAAGCTTGCGGCAGGGTAGTTCATTTATCCGAAATCATACTTTACCAATTGGTCCACAAGTTTGTCAAGGAATTCCTGAAGCGGTTTTTTTGCCATCATTTGTATCATGGGATTCAGATCTGCCTTCAGTGTCAGTTTAATCCGGGTGTCGTTCTCTTCAACCATTTTTAACTGGACCCAGAATGTAAAATTGTATTTGTCTTCCTCGAGACTTGCAAGTTTAATCAGTTTGAACGGTTCCTTTTCGACTATTTTAATCCCTGTTTTTCCTATAGGATTCACAGAAAAACTGCAACTGTCTTCATCCGATTCCCAATCGGAGATCTTGTCTTCGGGGATTAAGTTTTTAAAATTATTGAAATCAGTCAGAAAATTATAAACCTGTTCATCTGTATTTACTATTTTTCCTATTTTGCTTTCCAGTTTCATAGCCTACAATTGTTTATGCATTCCATTTTTCAGGGGCCAGT
>JASFVU010000101.1:0-7769 GCA_050049665.1 Bacteroidales bacterium
GGTTCAGGCATAAACAAATTAAGAATGCCGAAACAAAAAAAGATCTTGTCAGCATGATGGTTCGTCTTAAAATGGGTTATGGTTATATTGCTTTTCATATAACATGAATTTCTGATCTCAGAGATATGCAGTTGCTTCAGGAGTAAAAAATTAACCATGTTCTGCCTCACGCCCGGATCTGAAAAAAGATCTTTCTACCAAGATACCCCTGTGAACTTAACAAATATAACAAAAATCTCATTGTTAAGATCTATGGAAAGTTAATCAAACAGGGTTGGTATTGTCAACTCAGTTTCCATCCCTTATAAGCCCCATTTCCCCGGCCTTTTTCATCATGTACTCATAAGCTTCCTCATAATTGTTGTGTATTTCCCCTTCCAGGATGGCTTCTTTGATGGCATTCTTGAGAATACCGACTTCCCTGGAGGGGCCGATGCCGAATGTTTCCATGATCAGTTTCCCGTCGACCGGAGGTTGAAAGTTCCGGACGGCATCTTTTTCCTCGATCTCTTTCAGTTTCTTTCTTACGAGCCTGAAGTTCGCCAGGTAACGCTTTACCCGTGCGTCGTTCTTTGACGTAATGTCGGCTTCACACAGGAGCATCAGGTCATCGATATCATCCCCGGCATCGAACAGCAGCCTTCTCACGGCACTGTCGGTCACTTCATTCTGTGAAAGAACAATGGGCCGCAGGTGAAGCTTTACCAGTTTCTGCACATATTTCATCTGGTTTCCCAGCGGAAGCTTTAACCGGCGGAATATTTGCGGGATCATTCTGGATCCCAGGTGATCATGTCCGTGAAAAGACCAGCCTGTGTCATTGTCAAACCGCTTGGTGGCGGGTTTTGCCACATCGTGAAGAAGGGCTCCCCACCGTAACCACAGGTTATCCGTTTTTTTTGCCACGTTGTCCAGCACTTTGATCGTATGAAAGAAATTGTCTTTGTGGGCCTGGCCGTTGATCTTTTCAACACCCTTCAGGTCATGTATTTCAGGGAGGATATAAGACAACAATCCTGTTTGTTCCAGCAGTCTGAAACCCTCTGAGGGTCTGGAAGAGGCCATGATCCTGTTCAGTTCGTCAATGATCCGTTCCCGTGATACAATGTTTATCCTTTCCTTGTTACGGGCGATCGATCTCAAAGAGGCCTTGTCGATCCGGAACATCAACTCCGTAGCAAAGCGGATGGCACGCATCATTCGCAACGGATCATCAGAGTAAGTCACATCAGGGTCCAGCGGGGTACGGATGATCTTTTTTTTCAGGTCATCCAGTCCGTTGAACGGGTCGGTAAGTTTCCCGAAGGTGGCTTTGTTTAATGAGAGTGCCAGTGTATTGATGGTAAAATCCCTTCTTTTCCGGTCGTCCTCAAGGGTGCCGTCTTCAACAACAGGCTTTCTTGAGTCTTTGCGGTACGATTCTTTCCTGGCACCGACAAACTCAATTTCATAGCCGTTATACCGGAGCATGGCAGTGCCGAAATTCTTGAATACACTTACTTTCACCTTTCCCAGGCGGGAGGCAACGTTTTTTGCAAGTTCTGTCCCACTGCCAAGAACCACGATGTCGATGTCTTTCGATGGCCTTCCGAGGATGAGGTCACGGACAAACCCGCCAATGACAAAGCAGGTAAGGCCTTTTTCTTCAACAATGTCAGAAACAAGCTCAAAGACAGGGTGTGTTAGTTTTTTCTTCATCCGGTATTACATTGCTCTGCAAAAATACAAATCTTAGACGTTTCTTAAGATGTGTTATTCAGTGAAACTCAAATTTCAGAAACAGCTTGTCCCGCAAAAGGCGAGAGAGTGCACTGAAATTTGTCCGTTGAACTCCTGCCTGCTGAAACGTCAGTACAGGCAGAAATCCCGATAGCGAAGCGTATCGGCATTATGTGGTTTAATACCCCGATGCTCTGCATCGGAATTTTGGGTTCAGGGTTTTACCCTGAAGATTCATGCCATTGATTAATAGAATCAGAAATACATATATTGGCTTTCTGTTTGATAGTACTTTCTTGTTGGAAAGCACTATCCAATTTGAAAGTAACGTGATAAATATCAAAGAATATGCCGTCAAAAGGTGGTTGTCCAAAAACAATGCTCTCAATACGAGACGCTCTTGAAGTCTTGGCGGGAAAATGGAAATTATGAATCCTTTTTTCACTGTCAGAGAGACCCAAACGTTTTAAACAGATTGGGAAGGAAGTGAAAGGTATCACTGATAAAATATTATCCAAATAGTTGAAAAGTCTGGAATCCAATAAACTAATAATTCGTGAAATATTCCCCAACACAATGTCTCCTTTTCCCGGGTTGGTCTTTTTACTGTCTAAAGCCTTTTGCTTTTTTTCTTTGCATTCTTTGCCGGATTCCACATTTTTTTACTAAATTAATTTGAGGAACGCTTTTCGGGGATCTTAAATCTTATTATCTTAATCATAATTCTAATTCTTAATATAATAGTAAAATGAAAAAAATTTACACCATTGTACTGGTAGTCCTAGTTAGTCTGCTAAACATTTTCAGGACGGATGGTCAGTCTAACGATTCATTAAAAGTTGGATTTATCCTTGCTAACCTTTACCACGAAAGGTGGTGGAATGACAAAAAGTATTTTGAAGAGAAATTTAATGAGATGGGCGGTAAGGTTGAGTTCATCGATTGTTACGACATGTCCAGCAACCAGGTTGAAGCAGCTAAAAAGTTTATTGAAGAAAAAGTATCCTGCATTGTAATCATCCCGGCTGATGCCCAACAGGCCAAGCCTGTAGTCGACTTGGCTCATGAAGCGGGTATCCCGGTTGTTGCTTATGACCGGTTGATCCTAGGCGCTCCTCTTGACCTGTATATCACAGTGAACAGTACGACAGTAGGAGAACTGATGGCACAATGTGTGGTCGATGTGATGGATAAAGGAACTATCCTCTATCTGGGGGGACCTAGTGAAGATTTCAACAGTTCCTTTATTCGGGATGGGAACTTCAGGGTATTGAACCAGCACAAGGGCCAGTATAAGATCTATTCCGAACAGGTATCTTCCTGGAATCAGTTGGACGCATACCTCATCCTGCAAGATTTTTTTTCAAATAACAACCTGATACCAGATGCAATTATCTGTGCTGCTGATATGCTGACATCTGGTGCTATCACTGTTCTGGAAGAAAATAATAAACTTGGAGAGGTTTTCCTGACTGGTCAGGATGCTGAACTAAATATCTGCAAACATCTGGTTGAGGGGAATGTACTGATGACAGTATACAAATCGAATAAAGAACTGGCAAAAGTGGGTGCAGAAACCGTCTGGAAGCTCATCAACGGCGATGAGTTTGAAATTGACGATAAGATCAATAATAATTACGGCGATATTCCCTCGATTTTGGTCCCTCCTGTACTGGTTACCAAGGAGACCATTGATAAGGCCCTTATAGAGGAAGGGATTTACACACACGAAGAGATATATGAGTAGTCGGGGAAGAGAATAAGACAGTATTCAGAAGGCACCTCGAAGTTTGGCGGATGGGAATATCCAGATTACTTTATTCGTGAGACTTAGATTTTATGAGTTTGCGAAATGAAATCTTCTAGTCGAATCCCGCAAGGGCGGGACTGAAAGCGGAAGCGAGGGTAAATACCCCGCTTCCTGAAGCGATAAAATTAAAATACAAAACAGATACCCCGTCTGCTTGCAGCGGGGAGCTTCATTATGGGCGTTTGACGTTTTGAAACACCAACCTGTCGTCAAAGCTGAAAAATATCTTGTGATAAACCCTATCTTTTAACTTGAATGTTAATCACCAAATAATATTTACTACCAATAATTACCATTATAATGATTATATCCACCGGTATAATTACCTTTAATTGTATCCCCTCCTGGCAATGTTACCCAATATGAGATGGTAAAATCAGAACCATCTTTATTTACCGTTGCTTGTCCTTCAGTAATATCTATATCAAGGTTTTTGGTATGGATATAAACACTGCCGTAATATAAAAGATTGGGTATGATGGAATCAGCATAACCGTAAATACCTGCCTCGTCCCAAACATAACTGGAAGGAACAAGGTCGTAGATATCCGGGGAAATAACAGATAATGTTATCATATTCCCATCACCATAATGCCAATTGTCCTCTTTTTTTAGTAACATTTCCGTCGAGTAAAAGGTTAGGTCATAACCGGTGTAATCATCATTACTATATTCGTCATAAATAACTGCGTCAAAAACCGAAGTGGAATAACTTTCTCCCTGGTAAGTAAATGATCCTGTTCCGGTTGGGGTTGATATAGTGTTTTCATCATCATTCTCATCATCCTTTTTACAGGAGTTCAGACAAAATAATATAACAAGTATGCAAAATGACAGAAAATTAATTTTTGATTTCATAATAAATGTTTTTTTAACAATAGTGGCTGTCCGTTATCAAGAACAACACCGATCCTATTAATACTATTCGTTAAATTCATTTAGGATCAATAGTGTACGATTTAACAGAGGAAAGGATACGTTTTAGAGATTAACTTGTTGTATTGCCCGGGTTTTGTCAGACAAAATAACGAATAACAATATGCCTTCGGGTAATATGCTTATTGGTAATTTAGCTTTTAAAATTTACACGAGGTTATATTCTTCAATGAGCAAATCGGTTGATATGTTAAACTTATGGCAAAAACGTCTTATCATATCCAGAGTAAGGGGACGCTTCCGGGAAAGTACCTTTGATACATTTGTCTTATCTCCCAATATTCCCACAAGGTCACTTTGGCGCAGATTGTTTTGTTCCATAATAAAATGGATGATCTCCACCGGATCAGATGGCGGTATTTCTATCTGTTTGGATTCGTACTCATCCACAAGAATGCTAAGCAGTTCCAACTCATCATATTCTTCGGTTCCTTCCGGTGCATGAAAAATCTCACGGATTCTTTTTAAAGTATCCTTATAGGTTCTTTCATCTTTGATTATTCCCCAACTCATCTTATAGTTTTTTTATTTATACAATGCTGCCTCTACAGTGGTTTTAATCCTCCCGGACTGTGTTGGCATCAATCTTATCATATTCGCTGTGTGTACCCACCCGGCAAATATATAACAGCTCCACCTTAAAACGGGCCTCGACGGTTAACCGGTACGTATTGCCTTTGATGTTAAAAACAATGCGCGAATTGGAAAGTATGCTTACAAAAGGTAAGGTATCTTTCACCTGGTTTACGTTTGCCCAATGAGCTTTTCGAGTAATGTTATACCATGAGGAAAGTGGCGTTTCAGCATCCGGATGTTTTACCCAGAATTCCACCAGCATTTTTTTTGAAATAATCCTCATTTGGTCTCTGTATCCTTATACGACAAATATAATAAAAAGTTGACAATATGTCAACCTAAATAAAATATATTTTACTGCTAATATCACTTTATGTAATTGCGATTGTGTAGTCAGGTTAATTATAATTTCATAGCTCATTTAAAAGCAAACTCACATAGCAAATTACAATTCTTGCTAAGAATTTCAAAGAAAGGTTTTAAGATGCGTTATGTGAAACTTTTATCTCTCAATTCGTTTTGGGATTTTCCGGCCAACTATTAGAGGAAGTTTTCCATAGTAACTTTCGCGCGGATTATATCCCGATAACTCCTAAAATCCGTAGGTCTTGAAATAGGTAGTTATTAGAGGAGTTTACTAAGCATTTAGCGATCAGTTTTGTGCTTTTTTGCTAAGATTTTTCATTTTAAATCCCAGACCTCTTTACAATGTACATGAATACTACTACTTTTTGACTGGTTTTTAGACTTTTGAGCATAGCTTTCTCTCACCATTTTGTGGTTCAGTATAATAATTAGACCTATAAGTGATTATAAGCTAGGTTTGTAGGCGTATCCTCCCATAAAGATTTAATTGAGTTTGTCTTCCTCTTCGTACCCATTTTGCTGGAATGATAATAAAACGAAATAGGAACTTTTTCATCCTGTAATTAGGTTTTAATTCTTTTATTTTTCCTGAAAAATAGTGAATGATCTTGTTATACAGGTTACGGCAGATTGCTGTCATGTAAAGAAACACCGTGTTTCGTTGGAGCTTTGAGAAAGGCATATTCTTCCATCCAAAATCATTTTTCAATATATCAAACTGCTTTTCCATGTTACCTCTATGATTATAAAACAAGGCTATTTGCGCTGTTGTATAATCATTGTTATTGGTAAGGATTGCCCGATATTCATAAGGATCTTGGGTAAAGATATTATATTGTCCATCTTCTTTTAGTTTTCTTTTTACAACTAACCGGTAAGTCAGTGCGTCCTTTCCCTGTTTTTTAGCTTGTTGTTTAAATGGGGTAATGTATAATTCACCAACTTCCATTTGTTGGTAACAACTGTCAACCATTTTACTCCAATGGGTAATTTTAGAGAAGTATTTTTCCACATAACTATTTCTACAACCAATATAAAAGTTACTGACGTTTTCACTTAGAAGGTCTATTACATCAAATTGATAAGAAGCGGCATCTGCTCTAAAGTGATCGATCTCTTTTACTTGGTTATCTGAAAGCATGGTAAATAATCGAGTAAGAGTATCTGATTGAAAAGATTTTGCATCGCTGTTTCCATTTCTATTTTCAATATACAGTATATGATTCTCATTAACAGTGCAAACTCCTGGCTGATAACCAGGGTTTCTTTTATATGTCATTTTACTGTCTTCTTTTTCGTTAAAAAGAATGGTATTGTCGTAATCAAGAGTTATTTCTCCTGAATCGAAAACTCCTAGTTTTTTAAGCAGTGAGATATTGAGTTGTTCCATACATGGATTTGTATTGTATGTATGGTCAACTGTCCCTCGTCTGGTTCGACATGTCTGATTATCCTGAGCTAATTCGGAAAGTCTTTTCGAAACGGTGTCCGGACTGGGTATTTTGATATATGGATTACAAGATAAATGACTCTTTAGATGGGTGTGTAAATCTTCAATATGATCGCCTCCGCACATGTATATGCTTAAAATAGAGTATATTATATCACTCCATTGATACGTGCTTTGGTTCTTCAATGAAGGAAGGAAGTTATTGAACAAACTTCCAATGTTGTTTCTCTCAAGGTATTCAAAAACAAAATTTATTCCTCCAAAGGCTGAAATTGGGTGGCAGTTTTGTACTTTCATAGCGGTGTTTGTAGCATCACCAAAATAGGTGAAAACACTTTAGCTGTAAAACTTTAGTTAATAAAGTTTTACAGCTTTTTTCATTATTGACATACGGAATATAGGAACTATCGGGACCGTGCGAATGACGTAATTCCGTCCATTTTATTGATATTTTTGTTTGTATGGATCTTGTCCTTCAAAAGTTAAATATATGGAGAATTCTTCTACCATTTCATCCAGGGTTTCCCCTTTTTCTAAAGCCCAATTTTGCACATAGTTTAAAATCGTATCGTTTTGATAAATCTTTTGCATGTTAAATTTAATCTTGTCTTCAAAATAATTTGTATCAATACGATACTCATTATTAGGTTTAGTTGAATATATGGCATATGTTTTTAAAACTTCGGATTTAATTTCATTGGAGATTAACTTGTTGAAGTGTGTTGTAGGATGGCCATCACCTGGAAGTAAATATTTAGGGATATCATTTTTATCATATGTTGTATCGTTTTCTACTAAATCCAATGTCCATATATACGGGATATTATTATCATCCATTGTTTTTTTTAGGAATGAGTGTCGCCATGCATCTACAGAATTTTCCCCGTAATTATCGTTTTCATATCTTAAAAT
>JASFVU010000102.1:0-7750 GCA_050049665.1 Bacteroidales bacterium
TGGCACAATAAATATTGACCTAAAAATTGATAATTATTATTTAATTATATCTGTAAAAGATACTGGCAAAGGAATTCATAAGGAACATCAGGAAAATGTGTTTAAAAGATACTACCAGGCAGAAACATCTGATAAACAATACGAAGGTGCCGGTATAGGGTTGGCTTATGTAAAAGAACTGGTTGAACTGTTTCATGGTAAAGTAGACATAAATAGTGAACCAGGCAAAGGAACAACTGTTATAGTGGCAATACCGATTTCGGAATATAAGATTGTTAATCATGATCCGGTTAAAATTGAAATAAAACCATTTAAAAATTCACCAGTTAAAAATCACATCTTGGAATCTCTCAATATTGCTCATTCTAATAAACATACCCTTTCCATCTTAATTGTTGAGGATAATAATGATCTTAGAGATTTTATTGAAGGTATCTTTAGTGAGAATTATAATATTATTCAGGCTAAAAATGGAAAAGAAGGTATACAAAAAACCTTTCATTTATTCCCTGACCTCATTATTAGTGATATTATGATGCCTGATATGGATGGTCTTGAAATGTGTTCAACCTTAAAGCAGGACCCGTTGACATGTCATATTCCTATTATTCTGTTAACGGCAAAAGATAACATTGAAAGTCATATGAAGGGTTATGAGTCGGGAGCAGAAGATTATATTATCAAACCTTTTAACCAGGATATATTAAAACTTAAAGTCCAGAATATTTTATCGGCGCAGGCGGCCATAAAAAAACAATTTAATGGTCAGGGCAAGTTTTCTGATCTCTCAAAATATGCTGACAGAGATCAATTATTCCTGAAGAAATGCATGAATATAATAATGGACCATGTTGACGATCGGGGATTCACAGTGGATATGTTTGCTGAACAAGTAGCCTTTAGCCGGAGAAATTTATATCGCAAATTACAGGCATTAACAGGTCTTAATCCGGCAGAATTAATCAGAACTATACGAATACAGCATGCTGCCGGATTATTAAAGACAACAGATATGCGTATCCAGGAAATTGCTATGGCTATTGGTTATGAGAATACAAATAATTTTAGTAATGCTTTTAAGAAATATTATGGAGTATTACCTTCTCAATATACAAATATAAAATCATAGTAAAGGCAAACTTATTTTTATATAAAACCGGACTGGCATATCTCAATAACAAAATTGGCACGTTTGCAGTATCGGGTTTCATGGATTGTACATAGTTTTAGGCCATACTAAAACTATAGGGTCATGAAGGCAATTATCCTTACTATTTTACTTTTTCCGCAACTAAATCAGGTTTTTACGCAAACAATACCTGCTGATAGTTTATACCTGGGGCAAAACCCACCGGGAGAAACCCCGGTAATATTTGAACTTCCCGTAAGCGATGGATGGGATACAGGCGAGCGCATTGCAATTTCTTCCGATGGGACTGAGATTTATTTTGGAGAACATAATTCTTCAGGAAGTCATAGAATCAAGTACCTCAGTTATTCAGACAATAGTTGGAACGGGCCATACGTACTTTTCGAAGGCTCAGCTCCTGCTCTTTCAATTACCGGCGACACTTTGTTTACCCAACGTTATCCTGATTATATTTCTTATACATATTTTTCAATTAGGGAAGATACTAGCTGGAGCACTCCGCAAACATTTCTTGAAGGAACAGATATTTACTACGTTCAAAATACCAATACAGGGAATTACTATGTAGCAAAAGGCGGCTCAATTGGTGGATTAGGTGGGGGTGATATTGCAAGAATGGAAATCAGTGGTTCCGGAACAGAGTATTATAGTTTGGGAGCTCCTTTAAACTCATCAGGTAAGGAAAATGATTTTTATATGGCTAAAGATGAATCTTTTATAATTTTTACGTACAATCCATCTCCGTCTCCACCCTTTACGATTAAGCATAACCTGTATACAAGTTTTAAAAAGGGAGATGGAACCTGGACAAATCCGGTAAGTTTGGGTTCGGCCATTAATACCAGCGAAAATTATGAAGTTGCCCCTTTTGTTTCATCGGATAATAAATACCTGTTTTTTAACAGGGCAAGTGGAACATCCGAAAATATTCATTGGGTTCGGATAGATAATATTCTTGATAGTTTAAGAAATATTAGCATTACCGGAGAAGTTACCTATAATTCTATTGAGCAAAATATCCGGGTTTATCCCAATCCGGCAACCGACAGGATTGAAATTAAAGGCATCACATTCGGATCTGATGTAACTGTTTTTGACTTATCAGGCCAGCCGGTCTTAACGAAAAACATGGATGGCAGTCCGGGTATTGATATCTCCGGTTTACCCAAGGGGATCTATTTGGTACAGATCATGCAATCCGGTCATGTTCCGGAGATAAGAAAAGTAATTAAAAATTAACGATACCTTACAGCGGTCCCCTCGCAGACGGTAGAGTTCACGAACTTCCTTTAAAGCAATATCCGGATGAATAAAGCCTGTTCCGGTTTTTCTCACAAGGTTTCCGGTGTCTCCGGGTGCTTAATATCATTGAAAATCCGGTTTCGGATATGATAATACTGAGTCATTCCTTACGTCATCATTTAAATACCTGCCTGTCAAAATCTTCGTTATACAATAAAGTGCCATGTTTATTTTTATTTTCTTTGTGTGAACAGTATTCATGTATGAAATAAAAAGATATTGGACAAACATTCGGATAAGAGCGTAACATTGAATAACAGGCAGGAATTCAAAAAGCTGTTTGATTCGTTTTATCCGGCCCTTTATCTGTTTGCCATGAGAATAGTAAAAGATCGTTTCCATGCCGAAGATCTCGTACAGGAAGTTTTTATTAAACTTTGGGAGAAGGCAGGGGAATTCAAAACCACTTCCGCAGCAAGATCATACCTGTATACTTCTGTCAGGAATAAATGCCTGAATCACCTGGAACATAATAAGGTAATTAAAAAACATGAAGAGCTTGCCCAACGGACAACCGTCAATAGTTCAGGGATCAATAACCTGATAATTGAAGAAGAAACACATCGTTTAATTTATAAAGCCATTAACGAACTCCCGGCTCAGTGTAAAAATGTATTGCTGTTAAGCATGAACGGACTAAAAAACAGTGAAATTGCCGGGGAATTGAATATCACGGTAAACACTGTGAAAACACAAAAGAAAATAGCCTATAAGCAACTCAGAATTAAACTGCAAAACATATATTCTTTTGTCGTATTGTTAGTTGGAAGTATCTTTTGATCCGTCTTTGAACCAAAAAGATCAGGTTCGTTTCACCCTTTTTGAACACTTTCCTGTCTTAGTATTATAATGATTAATCTGTTCAGTTATGAATAAGAACATTGACCAATACAAAATTGCCGAACTCATTTTTCTTGAATTGAAAGATGAACTATCGGCAGCAGAGAGAGATATACTGGATGAATGGAAAAGGGAGAATCCTGGAAACCTGGATCTATACCATAAGATCGTTGATGAGAACAACATTATAAGTAAAATGAATGTCTATAATAAACTGGATAAAAAGAAAGCGTGGACAAGACTTGATAAAGAACTTGAAAAGAACAGGGAAACTACAGGAATTCGCTTTAAGAGTGTACTCAGGTATGCAGCCGCTGCAAGTATCCTGTTATTAATCGGCAGTTATCTGTTATTGAAACAGTTATCACCTTCTCAGGATGAAGCGCCGGTAAGAGGGGCTGTTATTTTATCCGGTACGCAAAAAGCCACTTTGACAACATCGGACAATGAAAAAATTGAATTAGGACGAGTAGAACAAAGCCGTGTTTATCATTTAGCAAATGCTTCTGTAACCGATACCAATTCCACATTGACTTATCTTGACAAAGAAACGGACCGGACAGAAAAACCTTCGGAAGTTGCCGTCAATACTCTTGAAACACCTACCGGAGGGGAATACAGGCTTATCCTTTCCGATGGGACGAAGGTGTTTCTCAATGCTGAAACGAAACTTATATTTCCTGAAATATTCTCTAAAGGTACACGTGCAGTAAAACTTGAAGGCGAAGCATATTTCGAAGTTGCAAAATCGGAAAACAAACCGTTTGTAATAGAAACACCTGATTATCAAATAAAAGTATATGGTACGTCATTCAATGTTTCCGCTTATTCTTCCGACAAGATCAGCCGGACAACTTTAGTTGAGGGAAATGTAGTGATAAATGACAATACAGGTTACGAGGTCAGATTATCTCCCGGTGAACAGGTATGCTTCGATAAAGAAGACAACAGTCTGAAAACAAGAAAAGTTGATACGCATATATATACCTCATGGAAAGAAGGAAAGTTTATGTTTGATAATGAGACCCTTGGGGAAATAATGATAAAATTGGAAAGATGGTATGATGTGGAAACTTACTATCTGAACGAAGAAATAAGAAACAGGCACTTTTCCGGAACCTTAGACAGGTATAATGAGATATCCGATATACTGAACAAGATAGCTTTAACGACCCGTATCGAATTTAATATAAAGGGAAATACAATTTATGTGAACAAAAGAAAAAATAAATAAATCCACTATTGCCGGGGCTTCTGTGGATAAAAAAGGAGATGCTGTAACATCTCCCTGCGAAATTTCAAAATACATGCATATAATGAAACTTAGTTATTCCAAAATTATGAAAAATCATGAAAACACATCTGAAACAATCTCAGATCGTTCGTATCAGTACCAGGAATGGAAAATAAAATTCATTCTGATCATTATAATAGTGCTGTGCATTCCTCTGACCGGTTACGGCCAGGAAAGACGTGTAACCATAAAAAGGGAAGGCGCAGAAATAGAAGAAATTCTGAAAGAAATTCAGAAACAAACAGGGCTGGATTACATCTTTAACCACGAAGAAGTACCTGCAGGTACTGCCATCTCCGTTAACGTAACCAATGAAACGGTACATAAAGTCCTGGAAAAATGTTTAAAGAACACCGGGCTCTCATTTACAATAATGGATAATGTTATTGTCATTACTCCAAAGCCCGGTAATAAAAATGAATTGTTAACACAGGTAATACGGGGTAAAGTCGTCGATGCGGAAGCACAGAATCCATTGTCTTTTGCCACCGTTGCAATCAATACGACCGACCCGATAATGGGTACGATGACAGATGAAGAAGGTAACTTCCGTATGGAAGATGTTCCTATCGGAAGGCACAATATACTGGTATCATTCGTTGGTTATGAAACTCAGATATTACCTGAAATAATGGTTACAACAGGAAAAGAGATCGTTTTGAATATTAAAATGAAAGAACACATTTCTGAACTGGAAGAAGTACAAATTAAGGCCTTTACTAAAAAAGACAAACCTTTAAACAGTATGGCAACCGTAAGTGCACGTACTTTTTCAGTTGAAGAAGCACGAAGATATGCGGGCGGTTTCGATGATCCCGGCAGGTTGGCCGCTTCTTTTGCAGGAATTACCTCGGAAAACACACGTGACAATACAATTATTATCCGGGGAAATTCTCCCAAAGGACTGCTTTGGAGACTGGAAGGTGTTGAAATATCAAACCCTAATCATTTTGCCAACCAGGGAACATTTGGCGGCGGAGGAATATCAGCGCTGAGTGCTTTGGTTGTCGGTAATTCGGATTTTTTTACGGGAGCATTTCCGGCAGAATACGGGAATGCTGTGTCAGGAGTGTTTGATATTAAATTACGTACCGGCAATAATGAAAAGTATGAGCATGCTTTTCAGATAGGTACCATGGGAATCGATGTTTCCTCTGAAGGTCCCCTTGGTAAGGGGTCAGGGGCTTCTTACTTGTTCAATTATCGTTATTCAACGTTCGGTTTAATGAAGGAAATATTTCCTGAGGATATCAAGAATTTTATACCGACGTACCAGGATCTGTGCTTTAAAATCAATATGCCGACAAAGAAGTCGGGAATATTTTCGGTGTGGGGACTTGCTTCAGCTGACAAAAGTTCATTTCCGGCTGTTAAGGATACTGCATTATGGGAGATTACTATGGATCGGATCGATAATGATGTTGCTCTTAGCATAGGGGCCCTGGGGTTGAATCACCGATATATAATCGGAAAAAGATCCTGGATAAATTCATCACTGGCTGTTACCGGCGACTATATGGATTACGAGGATGATATGCTGGATTACAATTTGACTCACCACGACTATAATGAACTGGATGTCCGGAATTACAAATACACATTTACAAGTGTTTATAACCATAAGTTCAGTGCAAAGCACAGTAACCGTACAGGATTTATTGTGAATAATATGCATTATAATATCGATATACAATATGCTCCTGTTATTGGTCAGGAGTTAACTACCATTGCCAAAGAAAAAGGTGCTTCAAACATGGTGCAGTTCTTTTCACAGTCAAGATTTAATATTGGAAGACTCTTTTTAATCAATGCCGGTTTGCATGGTCATTATTTTAATTTGAATCATGAGTTTGTAATTGAACCCAGGCTTGGCCTGACTTATCATATAGATAATTCGCAATCTGTTAGTTTCGCATACGGAAAACATTCAAGGATTGAGCCGCTAACCCTGTATTTTGCAAGGGTCAGTGATGGAGACGATTTTACACAACCAAATAAAGATTTAAAGGTTTCAAAAGCGCACCACTTTGTTTTTGCTTACGATAAAAGTATAAATTCAAATTTACGGTTGAAGATAGAACCATACATTCAATATTTATATGATGTTCCGGCAATTCCGGATAGTAACTATTCTGTACTGAATCTGGAAGCAGAGTGGTACTATTTTGATAACGAACTTGTAAACAAAGGAACCGGTAAAAACATGGGTATCGATATTACCCTGGAACATTTTCTGCAGAATGGTTATTATTATTTATTTACGGCATCATTATTTGACTCTAAATACAAAGGTGATGACGGTGTTGAACACAATACCCGGTTTAATACCCGGTATGTTATTAATTTGCTTTACGGAAAGGAATGGATCGTTGGAAAACAAAACAATAAGATACTGGGAGTAAATGTCAGGGTGAATTTCTTCGGGGGGAAGCGGACTACACCGATAAACCAGGAACAGTCTGTTATAGAAGAAGATGTTGTTTATTATTACTCAAGAATGTATGAAGATAAGGACCCGGGTAAATTCCACGTAAATGCTACTGTCAATTACCGGATTAACAAAAGGAAACATGCAAGCATATGGTCATTACAAATGATGAACATATTTTTTGCAAAAGAAAATTACGGATATTTCTATAATTATAAAAAGAAACGGGTTGAACCATGGGAGTTGACTGTACCGATTCCCAGCATAAGCTATAAGATAGAGTTTTAAGATCAAAACAAAAATATTGCATCAGACAGAATCTGAGTTTTCGGAATTAAAGAGATTATGTGAAAAAGGAGCTGATCCTGAACAATAAAGACTATTTTCAGCCGGAAGAGTAAATTGTATTGTGAGTGTTACTGAAGATTCGGATTAAAATCAATTTCCGATTCCGGAATATCCCTGAAATAAAAATCTTTGGTTATGACATCCGGATAGCCCCGCATATCATTTACATTCCGTAACGAAGGCAGATCCTCTACCATTTCCAGTCTCATCAGGTCAAACCAGCGTCCTTCGGGTTCGGCACACAGTTCCCAGGCACGTTCCCAGAGCACCGAATCAACGAATTGTCCGGCCGAAAGCCCCGGGGTAAGATCATATTCCGAAGGTGAATACAGATCGGCCTTGTGCGCCCTTCTCCGGATGATGTTAACCGCTTCGTATGCCTGTGCAT
>JASFVU010000103.1:0-7739 GCA_050049665.1 Bacteroidales bacterium
AGGTACCCTATCCCTTTCTGAGCGCGCTTGTATACAGGTTCCCTGGTAATATCTTCATCGTCGAGAAATATTTTTCCGTTGTTGGGGGTGATTAACCCGACGATCATATAAAAAGAAGTTGTTTTACCGGCACCATTAGGTCCTAATAATCCAACGATCTCACCTTGTTCAACATCAAAGGAAACCCCTTTTACCACTGTGCGATTTCTGTATTTTTTTACGAGGTTTTCCGTTTTTAGTATCATGCTTATTTATGTTGAAGTGTCAAAAGTAAAAAAGTTTCTCAATAGTTTTTGTTAATATGATCAATGAACAGTCAGTTACATTAAAATGTGAGCTGCATGGTAGCCCTCAGACCAAAGGTCTGTGTGTTCTCATGATCGAGGTATGACAACCGCCACATGGCATCAACCCTGAAGAACCGGAGTATGTTCTCGATGCCGATACCAACTTCGGAATAAGGTTTTTCAAGATAGGTCAATCCTTCAGGGAATTCCACTACGGATAAATTTTTCTCGCTGAGACTTCCAAGCAATAATTTTCCCGTAACCACCTCCCGAAACTTGAGCCACCGGAACAACGGGATACGGTTAAAGAAAAATCCCTGAAAATGATGTTCCGCAGAGAAGATGAGGTATTGATCGCTTACAAATTCATAATAATTCATCATATTGAAGGCAAGGGGATCAAAGGCATAGGTTTCGTTACCGGGATGCAATTCGAGCAGCGGATAAGGAAGTGTTCCGAATATTTTGCCTCCTGAAACGTGGTACCTTAAATAACCGACCGGATTGACCTCGATCTTATCCGTAATCTTCAGTTCGGCCTTGAAATATTCGTAATCACTGGTCAACAGCCCTTTGGGGCCGTATGTCAATTGAAGGTCAAGAACAGGGTATTTTGACCCCAGGCTCTTTCTTTCGAATTTCCCCAACAGAAATTTTTCCCTGTAGGCAAAATGAGTATGCAGGGTGATATCGAATGAGGTAAGCTGCTCAGCAGGTGTTGTTGTTCCATCTTCCCCGATAACCTGAAAAGGAACATATTCGGTCGGGTAAATGATCTGGTGTTTTAAAGCGATTGTGTTGGAAAATCCCTGGAACCATTCCCGCTCGAAATAAAAGTTATACTGGTCTACCATGGTCAGCTTATAATTGGGGCGCCTTCTGAGGATCGATGCAAAGAAGTTATCGTCGAGAAAGGCGTTTTCACTTTTGCCAAGTTGCCTTATATCGTGGTAATAGAACATGCCTGTACTGATCCTCGGATTTCTGCTGAACATGTATTCCGCACCCAATCCGTATTTAAATCTTTCGTCCTTTGTTCCGTAAGCCAGGTGACCGCTGAACCTGACTTTCGTACTGAAGTTATTGCTCGTACGTCCTCCTAACCTGAAACGATGACCTTCGATCGGGTTATAACTGTATATCGTGTAATAAGGGCCTGCTTCAACGGGCCCGAGCACCAGATAATAATCTACCAGCATTTCCACCAATCCGTATATCCTCTTGTATGCCGGCACCTCCATAATGGAATCCACCATTTCATAAATACCCTTTTCTTCCTTGCTGAGTTCCGCCTTTCTGTTCTCCTGCCAGAATACCGAGTCCTTCATAATATCTTCATCATTCATATAGGTATCGGTTCGTAATTCAGCAATGCTGTCGGGTATGGACTGGTTGATAACAATGTCTTCGTAAAATGAAGTTTTCCTTCCGAAAAATCCGGTGACTTTATCACTTATGTAAAAATCGAGCAACAGGTCCTCGTTTGTCAGAAACCATGTGGAATCGTTGATCTTCGAATATTCATTGATGGCGATGAGATCGTTCAGAAAGTTGATGTTGACGGTTTTTGAGACCCTGAGCTGAACTTTTTTGATCGCAAAGGATGTATCGGCCACCCAGAAATAGCCATAAAATGTTCTTTCCAGTTTTCTTTTCGGTTTGAAAGAGATCTTATAACACCAGGAATTATCGATGTAGGCGCTGTCTTCGAGATAATATTTATAATACAGTTTGCCGAAATCAGCGATCGGGCTGACAAAACCGGGTTCAAACAGGTGCATGAAATTGTCGTATATGTTCAGCTTCTGGTACATTTTGCCGGAGTATTGGGAAATGGTATTGTTTTGTATCCCGCTTATTTTAAATGCATCGATTGTTTCTTTTTCCAGCTTTGGCTCTTTCCGGTAATAGTAATTGGTGACGCTTTCGGATATGAGAATAGGAAGGTAATTTTTGCCGAATACTTCGGAGCTGTCCATGTAATCGAATGCAAACTGGAATTGCTTGAAAAGAGGTTGTTTTTTAAAATTGTCGTCAATGTTGTTGATGTCCAGCTGCAATTTATTATACGATTTGTACTGGTAGGAAGAAAAACGGTCCGGATTGTTGCGGGCTTTGTTTTCTTCGATTTTACGGAGGATCCTGAATGCCGGATTTTCTCCCGGAGTGACAACAACTTCCTCTATCGAAAGGCTGGTTGGCTGTAATTCAAGATGCAATTCGTATTCGGAACCTTTCCGGATGGCTGTCCTATAAGATTCGTATCCTAAACTTGAAACGATCAGGGTATCTGTGGCATTGGTGGTTTCCAGGTAAAATATACCTTCAATGTCACTAATGGTACCTACCACACTGTGAAGAAATACAATGTTGGCAAATGGAAGGGTTTTTCCCGTTTCTGCATCCCTGACACTTCCGCGAACAATGGTCTTTTGAGCAGTCAAATTTACAGTTAACCCAGACAAAAGCAGCAGAATGAAATAGTTACGTATCGTCATTTAAGATTTAGCTAATGATCAGAATATAGCGCTATGGAATCAGACTATACTGCTAAAGACATAAATTTAGTTTAAAAGTTGTCAATTCGTTTCTTCCTGGTCAGACAATTCCTGTTTTCTGGCGATGCGTTCGGAAATTTTAATACTGATCTCATACAATAACAACAACGGCAAAGAAACAAGTATCTGACTGAAAATGTCCGGTGGAGTAATGATTGCCGAAAGTACCAGGATCACAACCAATGCATGCTTCCGGTACTTCCTCAGGAATGCCGGGGTCAGGAGTCCTATCTTGCTTAAAAACAGGACAATTACCGGTAATTCGAACAACACACCCGAAGCCAGGCATACACTGGCGATAATTGATATGTATGACATCAATTTAATATCATTTATGGCTATATCTGAGACCTGGTAGTTATAAAGAAAATTGATGGAAAGCGGACAAATAATATAATAACCGAATAAAACGCCCAGAAAGAAAAGGAAAGAGATCATTAGGATCGAACCTCTTGCCAGTCTCCTTTCTTTGGCATAAAGAGCCGGTCTCACAAAACTCCAGAACTCATAGAATATATATGGGAATGCCATGATTATCCCTGCAATGAGCGAAATTTTTATGTGTGCGGTGAATTGTCCGGCCATCTGTATGTTCTGCAATTTTATGGGAGAGGAATTTATGCACAGTTTGGAAGTATTCAGCAACTGCGTGCCAAAGCGACAAAGCCAGTAGTTGGTAAAAAAACCGGATTTACTTGGCCCCAGGATAATAACATCAAACACGATCCGTTTAAAAACAAAAGCGAGAATCCCAACCAGAATAATTGCCACCAGTGATCTGATAATGTGCCATCTCAGTTCTTCGAGATGTTCAAGAAATGACATTTCACTGTTTTCCTTCTCGCCCATGGAGTAAAATCTAAGTTTTTCACACAAACATAGTTAATATTGACTTCTCATATTGTGACTGTTTAAAAAAAACTTAGTATTTTTAATATGATATAAAAAGGAGGCGACGCGCTGGCTGGCACACGGATACAGTATGAACACAAAACTTTTTGTATGGTGGTGCGTATATTAACGGAAGTTTTTAAATCCTCAGAATCGAATCCGGAATAAGAAATTTAATGATCTAGGGAATTAATCAGGGAGATAATGAGTGTCGGAACAGATATTTCTTTGAATGAAGTACTGAAAAAACATTTTGGATTTACCAGTTTTAAAGGAAATCAGGAACTGATCATAAAAAATGTTTTGGCCGGGAAGGATACGTTTGTTCTTATGCCTACCGGGGGCGGGAAATCGCTTTGTTATCAGTTACCGTCACTTTTGTTAAACGGGACGGCTGTTGTTATATCACCTCTCATTGCATTAATGAAGAACCAGGTTGATGCAATGCGCAGTTTCAGTGAAGATGACGGGGTAGCACATTTTTTAAATTCATCGCTGATAAAAAGCCAGGTCAACCAGGTAAAAACAGATGTAATTGACGGCAAAACAAGGTTACTGTATGTGGCCCCGGAATCGCTGACAAAAGATGAGAACATCAATTTCCTGAAACAGGTTAAGGTTTCTTTTTATGCGGTCGACGAGGCGCATTGTATTTCGGAATGGGGACACGATTTCAGACCTGAATACAGACGTATAAGGCCGATCATTAATAAAATCGGGAAAGCCCCGATCATTGCCTTAACGGCTACTGCTACTCCCAAAGTACAGCACGATATTCAGAAAAACCTGGAGATGTTGGAGGCAAGTGTTTTTAAGTCCTCTTTCAGGAGAGAGAATCTGTATTATGAAGTAAGGGAAAAGAAGAACGTTACAAAGGAGATCATTAAATATATAAGGAATAATCCCGGGAAATCGGGGATCATTTATTGTCTCAGCAGGAGAAAAGTTGAGGAGCTGGCGGAAACGCTGAAAGTGAACGGAGTTAAGGCATTGCCCTATCATGCAGGAATGGATGCCGCAACAAGAACAGATAATCAGGATAAATTCCTGATGGAAGATGTGGACGTCATTGTAGCAACCATTGCTTTTGGGATGGGAATCGATAAACCCGATGTGCGTTTTGTGATCCATTACGATATCCCTAAAAGCCTTGAAGGATACTACCAGGAAACCGGGAGGGCGGGACGTGACGGTGGTGAAGGCAAATGCATTGCTTTTTATAGTTACAAAGACATACAAAAGCTGGAAAAATTCATGCAGGGGAAGCCGGTGGCCGAACAGGAGATCGGGAAACAACTGCTGCTTGAGACGGTTTCCTATGCCGAATCATCCGTTTGCAGGCCAAAACAGTTGTTGAATTATTTTGGTGAGGAGATGCTTGAGAATTGCAATAATTGTGATAATTGCCTGAATCCCAAAAAGCAATTTGAAGGCAGGGAATACCTGGTTAAGGTCCTGCAGACAGTACTGGCTGTGAATGAAAAATTCAAAGCAGATCATGTTGCCGGCATTCTGGCAGGAGTAAAATCTCAGGCCATAAAGGCCTATAAACACCATCACCTCGATTTGTTCGGAGCAGGTAAAGATCACGATGTAAAGTTCTGGAATGCGGTTGTCAGACAGGCACTTATCGCAAAATTTTTACAAAAGGAAATTGAAAATTACGGCTTGTTGAAAATTGAAGAACGGGGCAGAGAGTACCTTGAAAATCCTCATTCGTTCATGCTTGCCGAAGACCATGACTATCCCGATACCGACGATGATGACATTATTGTGAATACCCAGGCCGGATCGGGGGCAGTTGATGAGGAACTGTTCAAAATCTTAAAAGATCTGAGGAAAAAGATATCCAAACAGGTAAAAGTACCGCCGTTTGTGATCTTTCAGGATCCTTCACTGGAAGATATGGCAATACAATTTCCGACGAACCTTGATGAGTTGCAAAACATTTCCGGTGTCGGTGCCGGGAAAGCAAAACGATACGGCAAAGAATTCGTTGAATTGATCGCCAGGTATGTTGAGGAAAAAGAAATTATCCGCCCCCAGGATATGGTCGTCAAATCGGTCGTAAACAAATCGGGATTAAAAGTTTACATCATTCAGAGCATTGACAGAAAAATTCCTTTGGATGTAATTGCCGATGCAAAAGGGATCGGCATGGGCCAGTTGCTGGATGAAATTGAAGCCATTGTCAACTCCGGAACAAAACTGAATCTCGATTACTACATTGACAGTGTTATGGACTCCGACCACCAGCAGGATATCTACGATTACTTTCATGAAGATGCTGAAACCGAGTCGATTGAAGAAGCTGTAAACGAGTTGGGGGAAGATGAATATTCTATTGAAGACATCCGGCTTATTCGTATAAAATTTATATCGGAACTGGGCAATTAATGCCGGCTTTCTTTTTTTTATTTGCGTAACTTTATTGTTCACTTAAAACCCATTGGCCATGAAAAGAACAGGAGTTATTTTTTTCGTTGTTTGCTGGAGTACACTTTCCTTTTCACAAGTTGTACTGACCTATGAGGATCATGCTCTGAAACCGGGAGAAGACAATCCGATGTCTTACTGTTCTTACCTGGATCCCGGGCCTGAAGGTTCGGATGTCAGGTGGGATTTTAACGGTCTGAGGTATATTAAATCATTTGAAGGGAAGATCACTTCATCATCGGAGACTGAATTTGGAAGCGTTTTTCCCGAATCCAATACTGTACTGGCGGAATTTGATTCCAGGTTCTACTTTAGAATAGATGAAGACAGGATAGAACAGTACGGGTATTCTTCTGCCGATGGCAGAAACCGGATTCACTATACTGATCCGTTTGTAAAAATGGAATTCCCGTTTTCTTTCGGCAGCGCTTTCTCAGGGATTTTTGGAGGTACTGCAATTTATAGCGGAACACTGAAAAGTGATATTTCCGGTTCCTATTCCGTGGAAGCGGATGCTTACGGAACCCTGATCCTGCCGGGCAATACCACCTATGAAAATACGATCAGGATACGGACCGAAAAAGAATATGTTCAGCAGTTCGGCCATTCGGAGCAGGGAGTACGTGTTTTAACCTATCGCTGGTACAACGAGGCCCACAGATATCCCTTACTGGTCCTGACATCTTATACGACAACAACCGGACAGGCAGAACATACAAGTTATCAGGCAGCTTATAATGTCAATGCACTGAAAAGTGTTGACCGGTTTCAGGATGGCGATGTTGAGATCTATCCGAATCCTACTGCAAGGGATTTGAATATCAGAATAAATGCTTTGACCGAAGGGGAATATCAGTTTGGAATATATTCAACTTCGGGTGAACTGGTCAGTTCCTTTGCCAGGGTTGCTCCTGTTGTAGGTTTACATGATTTTGATCTGTCAGAGGAAATAGCCAAACTCAAACCGGGCACGTATATTCTGAAAATTTCAAACGGCAGCACCCGGGTTTCCGGGAATTTTATCCTGATGGAATAATACGGGGGTTGCGTGATTTCCATGTATAAGCATTGAAAATACCTCCTATGGCTGAGACAAGTACGTGAAAAGGGTAGATGATCTCATACAGTGGCAGGAACCACACTCCTTTTCCTTTCCCGAAAAAACTGATCCCCGCGCAAAGGATAAGTAAGTCGGCAAGCATCTTAAGGAGCGGAATGTACAGGAAATACCAGGTTTCGGGCATAGTAAATGCACATAGGAATAACACGGTAATCATAACGCTATTGGCGGATAATACCATGGCTGATAGAAAAAGGGTATCCGTGTCGGTGTATTGTTTCCCTTTTGAAGCCCATCTGATCCTCTGGTTCAGAAATTCCCGGACATGACCGGGTGGTTTTGTTGATACAACGGAACAGTTTGATTTTAACACGGAAATGCTTTCGTTCTGTATTTTTTTTATTTCATGCAGCAGAAAAACATCGTCACCGGAGGGGATATCCGGTTTCAGGCGATCAGCCACAGTCAGGTAGAGATCCCTTCTTACTCCCAGGTTTGCCCCGTTAC
>JASFVU010000104.1:0-7716 GCA_050049665.1 Bacteroidales bacterium
GCGGGGGAGGTCCTTCTCGGAAATACCGATGCCGTCATCTGAAACTTCGATCATGATATTGTCTTCCATATCAAGTACTTCAATTCCGACCAGCCCCTTTACTTTACCGTATTTTATCGCATTGACAAGCAGGTTATCCACGACCTCACGGATCTTTTCCTTGTCGGCCATTACATAAACCGACTTCTCATAGGTTTTCACAAGCTTGACCTTGACTTTTCTCTCTTTTCTTAGCATGTCGTGATCTTCAATGGAATCTTCAAGGAGCTTGATGATGTCAAACCGTTGCATGTTCAGCTTCAGCTCTCCTGATTCCAGCCTCGAGATAGATTCCAGATCGTTTACAATGGAGATCAGCCGGTTCACACTTTTTTCCGCTCTTTCAAGGTAATGTTTGTTGATGTTCTTATCTTCCAGGCCCCCGTCCAGAAGGGTAAGGATATAACCCTGGATATTGAAAATGGGAGTTTTAAGCTCGTGGGATACATTCCCCAGAAATTCACGCCGGTATTTTTCCAGTTGCCGGAGTTGTGATATCTCTTTGGTCTTTACCCTGGCCCATTGCATTACATCCTTTTCCACATCAGGCATGACGTCTTTCTCCTCAAGGTCACTTTTCAGGTTTTTTTCATCAAAGCTTACACTTCTGATGGTTTTGTATATGGGCTTTATCTTTTCCAGGATAAAACTGTTAAGGGCATAGAAAAGGAACAGAAAAACGGCAAAAAATATCAGCAGAGCAAGAAATATAAGAACTACATAGTAGTTCACTCCTTTCAGGAAGGCAAATGCCAGACCTGTGCCGATAACTACAACGGCAGTAAGGAGAGCTATTGTTATAGCAAGTTTCCTGGGTGATGAAGTACTCATTTTTAACGCGTTACGAAGACAAAAATAACGATCTGTCTGATTCCTGATACCGGGCTGATGTTAATTTTATGATAAATAATGCAGGAAGCCGGGAATCAAACGGCCGGAAGGGGGCTTTGTTTTTGGATCTTATAACAACATGACCATTAGACGTTGTCCCCCTCCTGAAGAGGGAACAAAAGGGGGAGGACTTTCTGAGGTTTAATTCCAAAACCTGTTTGATTTTATATCAGCCAATGATTTAATCTGAATTATTTATCTTTAGTGATATCATTTGTTTATGCGAAATATTTTATGAAGGCTGATCCTGCAAATAATTATGCTTATAATAAAAATTTACATCCTTTCGCCAAAAAACTGAGAAAGAGAATGACCAAAGCTGAAGACTGCTTATGGAAATATGTGTTGAAAGGAAAAAAAATGGAAGGATACCAATTTCGAAGACAACGTCCGGTGCTTAATTACATTGCAGATTTCATGTGCAAAGAAATAAAACTTATCATAGAGGTAGATGGTTTTACTCATCTGCTGGAAAGCTCCAAAATTCATGATTGTGAAAGACAGAAGGAACTGGAAAAGGCCGGATTTACCGTGTTGCGATTTACAGACAGGGAAGTATTGTTACAGATAGATAAAGTAATTGAGAAAATAGAGCATTTTATCGAAGACAAATTCCCCCCTGTAAGTCCCCCCAGGGGGACATAAACCTTAAGATTATCTTATTGCAAATAGGCCGCCATTACACACCCCAGAAGAGATTGTTTCAAAACAGGGGTGTGTGATTTATCCTCTGAAAGATCTCCCCGCATCATTCGGGATCACATTATTTTTTCATGTGTTTTAACAAGGTCTCAGCGATGATCAGGTCGATGGGATCGGTGATCTTTATGTTTTCACGGTTTCCTTCGGCAAGGTAGATCTTATAACCTGCTTTTTCAACTACCGAGGCATCATCGGTAAGATCTTCATCGTATTCAGTTTCATAAGCATCGAGCAAAAATTCCGACTGAAAAACCTGTGGTGTTTGCACAATGCGAAACTGCGAGCGGGGTTCGGCAAATGAATCCTGCTCCTGTACTTTCCGGATAGATTCCGGAATGGGTATTACCGGAACAGCCGTCCCCTGTTTTTCGGCCAGGGCAAAGCAATTTGAGATGGTTTCCGGGGTTACCAGAGGCCGTACACCATCATGAATGGCGACCAGAGAAGAACCGTTAATTTCCTGTATTCCGTTTTTTACGGATTGAAACCTGGTTTCCCCACCGGGAAAAACGGTAATGTCGGTCTTAAAATGATATTGTTTACCCAACTGTTTCCATGTCTCCATTTCAGATTCGGGGAGAACCAAACGAAGCTCCAGATTGTTATCGTATTTACAGAAGCTGTTAATGCAGTGCATAAGGACAGGCAGATTGTTCAAAAGCATGAATTGTTTGGGGGTATCCGATTCCATCCGGCTCCCTGTCCCTCCTGCAACTATTAGTGCTATTTTTTTCATGGTTGACAGATTAAAGTATATAACGGCAATAAATCAGGTATTAAGATAAAAAATGTACATTTAATAAACGAAATACATCCGTGAATTATGTTTGATAAATCTTTTGCATTTCTGAAATCTCTTTCGCAAAATAACAACCGTGAATGGTACCATGCAAATAAATCTTTATACAATGATGCGAAAGAGGAGTTTGAGCATGTAACGGAATTGCTGTTGCATGAAACAACAGCCTTTGATAAAGGTCTGGCCGGACTGACCCCCGGAGATTGTATTTTCCGTATTTTTCGGGATGTCCGGTTTTCACCCGACAAAACCCCTTACAAGACCAATTTTGGCACATTTCTTACACGTGGCGGGAAAAAAGCAGGATTTGCGGGTTATTACCTGCATGTTGAACCGGGCGCTTCGTTTATTGCCGGGGGTATTTATATGCCTCCGTCTCATATACTCAGGGCAGTACGAAACGATATTTTCGAACACATCGATGAATATAAAATGATCATCAACGCTCCCGGGATTGCAAATAATTTCGGAGAGTTGTCAGGCGACAAACTTAAAAATCCTCCCAAAGGATTTCCCGGTGATTTTCCCGATATTGATTTGCTGAAATTTAAAAGCTATGGCTTTTCGAAAATGAAAACCGACAAAGAAATGACGGATGATAGCATTCTTCAGGAAATTGTAACCGGTTTTCGCCATTTACATCCCTTTGTCAGGTTTCTCAATGAGGCAATTGCTTCAGCGGGGTAACAGAAGGAGGTATTTAGCAGTTGGCTGTTGGCTATTAGCTGGTTGGCATGTTAGGTTGTTGAAGCTTATTGGTTGCCGGTTTCTGGCTTTGCCATACGAAGCCCCGAGGTCTCGGGGCGAAGGGTGGGTGCTGGTCTCAAAAAGATGATGAATCGATTAATTGGTGAACTGATTAAATGAAATATACGATCAGCCTATCAGGATCTTCATTTCACCAGTTCATCGATTCAGTTAATCTGTAAAGAAGCTTCGATTCCGGGAAAGGCGTTATTCAGGGTTGCAGTATTTTCTTAATAGCTGCCGATAATTCGGGAATAGAAAATGGTTTAAGCACATGACCGTCACAGCCGGCATCATAGATATTACGTATTTCCTCGTCGAGAGCAAAAGCGGTTTGTGCGATGACAGGAATTTCAGGATGAATGGCCTTTATTTTTTCCGTAACCTCCAGACCATCCATACTGGGCAGGTGAATGTCCATTAAGATCAGGTCAAATTTTTCTCCGTTCTCAATGAGGTCAATAGCTTTCTGACCAATCTCGGCCCAAACAACCTGTGCGGAAAAGCCCGTTAGAATATCACGCAAAAGAAACCAGTTTGTTTCTTCATCCTCTACAACAAGAATTCTCTTATCTTTTAATAGTTGATCCATTTAAGATGGAAAACAAATCAATTTAGCTTTCAAAAGAATTATTGGTGTAAGTAACTTAAAAAAAATCAATTTTCCAATTCTTTCCATGCAAGTGCAGAAGCGCCGAGTATGGCCGCATTGGTCTCATTTAGCTGTGACATAAGTAGTTTAACCTTTCCTTTATAAATCGGGAAAAGATTTTCTTCCATGTATTTTTTTGTAGGTTTTAACAGCAGATCGCCGGCTTTGGTAAGTCCGCCAAACAGGAATATTGCTTCCGGACTTGTGCAGGCCACGGCATCGGCCAGTTTTACTCCGAGAATGCGACCGGTCATTTCAAAAGCCTCGATGGCGATCTTATCGCCTTTTTTCGCTGCTTCCGATATCATTTTTGATGTAAGGTCTTCGAAACTGATGTTGCGCATTTCGCTTTCCAGGATCCTTTCGGTCATGAGTTTGAATGCTGTCCGTTTTAGTCCGGTAGCGGATACATAAGTTTCGAGACATCCCTTTTTTCCGCATCCGCAATCACGTCCGCGGTGTTTTACGTTCATATGTCCTAACTCACCGGCAAAGCCGCCATGCCCGTATACAAGGTTTCCATTTACCACGATCCCGCTTCCCAGTCCCGTGCCGAGTGTGATCAGTATGAAATCTTTCATGTTCTTGGCTCCGCCGAAAATCATTTCTCCCAGGGCAGCTGCATTGGCATCGTTGGTAAGCACAATGGGAATATCGGGATAATAGGCTTTCATTTTATCTACAAAAGGGATGGTGCCCTTCCAGTTCAGATTAGGGGCTTCTACGATGGTCCCCTCATAGTAATTCCCATTGGGGGCACCAATGCCTATGGCCTTAATTTCCACAGGCTCATTTATAGCGCTTATGGTTTCTTCTATCTCTGTATTCAGGTTTTCAAGATAGACATCGAAATCATTGTATTTGTCTGTACTTGTGAAATTCTCTTTCAGGCAGTGCCCGTTCTTATCTACTATTCCGTATTTTGTGAAGGTGCCACCAATGTCTATGCCGATTACGTGTTCTCCCATTTAAATGTAGTGCTTTTTGTTGCCACAAAAATAATACAATCGGTGGAATTTGGATCATGATAAAGAGATCAGTCATCATGAATTTTAACCCTGTACAAACTAATTTTCAGGATGACACCCCGGAGGGTGCAATATTGGTAGCAGAATGACAGTTTCGGCAAAAGCGTTTCATTTACCTGCTTCATTCAATGCACTGACATACCATGAAACGCTACATATAATACCCGTTTAAAAGATCTGATCACGTATTTCCGGCTGGGAAAATGTTATCAGTTCATTTCTTTCAGGTAACTTCTCTGGAAAAGGAATATGGAAATTACACCGACGGAAATAGCGGAATCGGCAATGTTAAAGATGGGTCTGAAGAAAACAAATCTCTGTCCGTGCCAGACAGGAACCCAGTCTGGAAAATTTCCTTCGATAAGCGGGAAATACAGCATATCTACCACCCTGCCATGCAGGAAAGACGCATAACCCCCTCCCCCGGGGAACAATACAGCCGGCTCAAGAGGACTGCTTTCACTGAAGATCAGGCCATAGAACATGCTGTCGATGATATTGCCCATTGCCCCGGCAAGGATCATGGCCAAAAAAATAACGAATCCAAGAGGGGCCTTCTTCCTGATCACGGATTTAAGGTAGAAACTGATAACCACAACAGCTATCATCCTGAAAATGGTAAGCGCCGGTTTGCCGAATTTACCCGGGATATCAATTCCAAACGCCATACCGGGATTTTCAATGAAACGGATCAGGAACCAATTGCCAATGACCGGTTGTGTAGCTCCCAGAGGCATGGTGGTCTTTACGATGATCTTAAAGGTCTGGTCGAGGATGAGAATGAGCACAATAACCAGCAGGGCTTTTTGCGAAAGGGTCAGTCTGAATCGTTTTTGCATGGCTTACATATTGCAGCAAAAATAAAAAATGATCGGAGAAAGTCCCCAATCATCTTTCATATAGTTATTAAGAGTGTTTTTATTTTTGCCTTTGTTTTGCGTCAATTGACAGTGTGGCATGTGGCACGGCTCTCAGTCTTTCTTTGGAGATCAGTTTTCCCGTTTCACGGCAAATGCCATACGTTTTGTTTTCAATACGCACCAGGGCAGCCTGCAGGTGTTGTATGAATTTCTGTTGCCGTTGTGCAAGTTTACCCGATTCTTCCTTCGAAAGGGTCGACGCACCTTCTTCAAGGACTTTAAACGTAGGAGAAGTATCTTGTGTATCGTTACTTTCACTTTGAGTTATGGCACTTTTCAGCAGTTCATAGTCTTTTCTGGCTTTATCGAGCTTATCCAGAATGATCTGTTTAAATTCCGCAAGCTCCTCATCATTGTATCTTGTCTTTTCAGCCATAATTATAAAATTTAGTCTATTAAAAGTATAAAAAAATTTAATACGCGATGCTTTACGATTTAAATCTTATTGATTAGAATAAATGTTTTTATCTCATCGGTCAGATCCACCGGAAAAGCCTTGTCGGACCTGAGTTCATCCACCAGATCAATTTTTGTTGCGAGGGTCTGGGAACCGATGTAATCCGAGAAGTTTTCAACAGCTTCAATGATCTCCTGATGTTTTTTTATGCGGATCTCAATTTTATCCGTGACTTCCAGTCCGCTTTCCTTTCTAAGGTTTTGAATGCGGTTGATGAATTCTCTTGCAATGCCTTCGTTCCGCAGCTTGTCGGTAACCGTTACATCCAGGGCCACGGTTATTTTTCCTTCGTTGGCAACCAGCCATCCGGGGATATCCTCAGATATGATCTCCACATCTTCAGACGTAAGTACCACTTTTTCATTTTCTATGTGAATGGTCTTTTCTCCGGCAGATTCCAGTTCCGAAATATCTTCCTGGGAGAAACCTGCCAGGGCAGCGGAGATTTGTTTCATCAGTTTTCCATAACGCGGACCAAGAGTTTTAAAGTTGGGCTTTATCTTTTTTACCAGTACTCCCGAAGCGTCTTTCAGGTAATCAAGCTCCTTGACATTGACTTCCGATAGTATGAGAGAGGAAACTTTCTGAAGCTGTTCCTCAAATTTTCTGTCGGGCACGGGGATCATCATTTTGCTCAGGGGTTGCCGCACTTTGATGTTTACTTTACGACGCAGACTGAGGACCATGGAAGAAATGGCCTGTGCGATACTCATTCGTTGTTCAAGGTCCTGATCAATATAGTTTTTATTAAATGCGGGAAAATCCACCAGATGAACGGAATCCACAGGATGGTTACCCGATATGCTGTTCAGGTCGCAGAATATTTTGTCCGTAAAAAAAGGAGCAATGGGCGATGCAAGCACAGCAACTGTTTCCAGGCATTCATACAGGGTCTGGTAGGCCGACAGTTTGTCATCGTCAAAATCACCACCCCAGAACCTTTTCCTGTTCAGGCGAACGTACCAGTTGCTGAGGTTTTCCATGACAAATTCCTGTATTGCCCGGCCGGCACGTGTAAGCTCATAATTTTCATAATGGGTCTCTGTTTCCCTGATAAGGGAATTCAGAAGGGAAATGATCCAGCGGTCAATTTCAGGTCTTTGTTCTACCGGTATTTTTTCTTTTGAATGGTCAAACCCATCCACATTGGCATATAAGGCAAAGAAGGAATAGGTATTGTACAGGGTACCGAAAAATTTGCGTCTTACTTCTTCCACCCCTTCCATGTCAAATTTCAGGTTATCCCAGGGCTGTGCATTGGTCATCAGGTACCAGCGGAGCGGGTCGGAGCCGTACTTTTCAATGGTTTCGAAAGGGTCCACGGCATTGCCCAGGCGTTTTGACATTTTGTTGCCGTTTTTGTCAAGCACCAGTCCGTTGCTTATGATATTTTTATAGGCCACCGAATCGAACAGAATACCTGCAAGAGCATGTAGGGTAAAAAACCACCCGCGGGTCTGGTCCACTCCTTCAGCAATAAA
>JASFVU010000166.1:0-6440 GCA_050049665.1 Bacteroidales bacterium
TCTGCAATGAAGTTAATTCCCGCATTAACGATAGCATCGGGATCTTTTGCATCCGGTTTATATACTTTTATCTCGTACCCGTCATATCTGTTCAGGCCATCGCTTGTTCCGAACCAGATAAAACCAAACTCATCCTGGTAAATACACCTGACCCAACTTGCAGATAATCCATCTTCGGGAGTTATTCTGATAAATCTGCTGTTTTCATCCCGGGAATAGGAGAACAACCAGATGAAACAAAAAAAAACTATACAATGCGACTTTAACATAGGTTACATCGGATACCGTAATGTTAAAGATAATAATTGAAATGATAAATCTCATTATTCAGCAGGCTAAAGTATTCACAATCTGTATAAAATTAGTTCGCAAAACAGGCAGGCACGATCTCAGAATGCCTGGAACTGATCCGGACCGTTATTGCCGCTTCCAAAACCAGCTGACATTTTACAAATGATCTTTTGGGATATGCGAATTAATATTACGTACTTTGAAAAAACTTACGTTCATGAAAACAGTGCTTATTACCGGTGCTACATCCGGTATAGGGAGATCTGCCGCAATGCTGCTTTCCGAAAGCAACTTCCGCCTGATATTGTGTGGAAGGAGAAGAGACAGGCTATCGGAGCTCTCAGAAAAATTATCCGGATCAACGGAGGTATACACATTGAATTTCGACATAAGAAAGAGAAAGGATGTCGAATCAGCTATCAGCAGTCTGCCTCCGGACTGGAAGGATATAGATGTCCTGATAAACAATGCCGGGAACGCACATGGATTAAGTACTATTGACAAAGGTGATCCGGATGATTGGGATGCAATGATGGATATAAATGTGAAAGGACTTCTTTATTTGTCGAGGGTTGTACTGCCCGGTATGGTAAAAAGAAAAGCAGGTCACATCATTAATATCGGAAGTATTGCAGGAAAAGAGGTATACTCACAGGGCAATGTCTACTGTGCCTCTAAATTTGCAGTAGATGCAATAACCCGGGGAATGAGAGTCGATCTGAATGAAGATAACATAAAAGTATCAGCTGTTAATCCGGGACTCGTTGAGACGGAGTTTTCGGAGGTTCGCTTTAAAGGTGATACCAAAAAGGCAAAAGATGTATACAAAGGAATGTATCCGCTAAGACCCGAAGACATTGCAGAGGTCATATTGTTCGTGCTTACCCGGCCGGACCATGTGAATATAGCGGACCTGCTGATACTGCCAAGTTCACAGGCTTCAGCAACAAAGATCAACAGAACCGTATAATTTAAACCGGGATATTATGGAGTACAGAACACTAGGGAAAACAGGATATGAAATTTCAGCGCTTAGCCTGGGTACCTGGCAGGTCGGAGGAAAATGGGGTGAGCCCTTTAATAATAACGTTGCAGACAGAATATTGAATGATGCTATTGATTCGGGTATAAATTTCATTGATACTGCCGATGTTTATAACGAGGGAGAAAGTGAAAAGGCTGTCGGACGATTAATTAAGAGTCGCCCGGAACGAATTTATGTTGCAACCAAATGCGGGAGACAACTGGATCCCCATGTCAGTGAGGCTTATCAGCCCGACGTGCTGATTAAATTTGTTGAGGATAGTTTAAAGAGATTGCAATTGGAGACACTGGACCTGATACAGTTGCATTGTCCCCCTGCAGAAGTATATTACAGGCCCGAGATATTCGAAGTATTTGAAAACCTTAAAAAAGAAGGGAAGATCCGAAACCTGGGGGTTAGTGTTGAAAAAGTGGAAGAAGCTCTGAAAGCTATTGAGTATCCTAACGTGACTACTGTACAGATCATATTCAATATGTTCAGACAGCGTCCGGCCGAATTATTCTTTAAAGAAGCGAAAAAGAGGAACATTGGCATCATCGTTCGTGTTCCATTGGCAAGCGGATTACTGACAGGTACTTTTAGCCGCCGGACAACATTCAGTAAAGGCGATCATCGTAATTTCAACAGAAACGGTGAAGCTTTCGACAAGGGAGAAACCTTTTCCGGGATCGACTATGACAAAGGCCTTGAAGCTGTTGAAAAACTGAAACAAGTTTTCCCGGATCGTCCCAACCTTGCTCCTGTTGCCTTAAAATGGGTGCTGATGCACAGAGAGATCAGCTGTGTTATTCCCGGTGCTTCAAAGCCTGCACAGGTATCAATGAACCTGGAAGCGCTTAATATACCGGATCTGAAAGCAAATGAGATGGAAAAGATCAGAAAGATCTATGAAGCATACATAAAAGATCCCGTTCATTTTCTTTGGTAAAAAAGATCTATTGCAATCCATGATAGTGAAGGCTCACTCCAGGACCCAAAGGTAATCCCAAAAGGATCCATGCGATCAAAAGCAGGGACCAGGTAATGAAAAACCCGATCGAATAAGGCAGCATCAGACTGATGATCGTTCCCATGCCTGCTTGTTTATCGTATCGCTGAAAAAATGCTATGATAAGCACAAAAAAGCTCATCATGGGTGATACAATATTCGTTACGCTATCCCCGATCCTGTACACTACCTGTGCAAGTTCCGGACTATACCCCATGATCATGAACATCGGGATAAATACGGGGGCAATCAGAGCCCATTTGGCGGAAGCACTCCCAATGAACATATTTATAGTAGCGGACAATAAAATAAACAGGACCAGAAGAGGAATAAGTCCGATATTCAGGTTCGTAAGAAACCCGGCTCCTTTTACAGCAAAAATAATTCCCAGATTACTCCATTTGAAATAGGCTATAAATTGTGCAGCAAAAAATGCAAGTACGAGGTATCCGGCAATATTTCCCATGGCGTTCTCCATGCCTTTCATTACTTCAGCATCATTTTTGAATTTACCGGAAACCAGACCGTATACGGCTCCGCAAATCGCTCCTATTAAAAAAATATAGGCTACCACACCTGTTATCAAAGGAGAATTCAATAAGCCATTGTTCTCTCCCCTTAACACACCGTTTTTAGGAATAAGGCCTGCCAGGGTAAGCAGGATCAGAATTAACATAGTAAATCCTGCTGCACGCAAAGCCTTCTTTTCTTTCGGTTGCAGGGAATCAATCATTGTTTCCTCCGTTACCCGATGGATGCTTGTATACCTGGGTTCTGTAATCCTTTCGGTGATAAGAGTTCCCACAATCGCAATAAAAAAAGTAGATACAAACATAAAATAATAATTAGCAGTTGGATTTACAGTGTAGTTAATATCGATGATCTGCGCCGCTTCCTCCGATAAACCTGCCAGCAACGGATCGATAGTCCCCAGAACAAGATTTGCGCTGAATCCTCCTGAAACCCCTGCAAAAGCTGCAGCCATACCAACGATCGGATTTCTCCGGAAAGCGATAAAAATAAGGGCAGCCAACGGGATAAGCAATACATACCCGACATCGCTGGCTACATTTGTGAGAATCCCTGTAAACACAACAACAAAGGTCAGAATTCTTCTGGGAGCTGACAGTACTATCAGCCTGACGAGTGCAGAGATCAACCCGCTTTCTTCCGCTACCCCGATGCCGAGCATAGCCACAACAACCACACCCAAAGGAGCAAACCCGGTAAAGTTGGAAACCATTCCGGTAATGACAAGATGCAATCCTTCCCGTGATAATAAATTAACCGGTCTTATCAATTCTCCTGTTGCAGGATGAACGGTATTCCAGTGGAATACGGAGGCAATGAGGGATGCAACAGGAACCAACAAGGCAAAGATAAGGAACAGGGTAGCCGGATGAGGAAGTTTATTTCCGGCTATTTCAATGAAATCGAGAAATTTATAGAACAGTTTATTGAGGATCTTCTTCATACAGATTAACTCACCCGCTATTGATTTATTATTAACCGGTGAAAATAAACAATGTTTGGTTAAATCCTCAAATCATTCCGGAATTAGCGGGACAATAGCTGCAATTACGATACGAAAAATGTTTTCCAACCAATAGGTACGGATATAAAGACAGATCGTTATTCCGATGATTCCTTTGCCAGTTTTTTCTCCCGCTCCCGCAAATCGACCTCATTCAACCGATTGATCTTTTCATTGTACTTTGTATCCTGCCTGTTACGCCTGTCAATTGCCTGTAAACGACGCTTTTCTGCCTTTTTGTTGTAACGTGCTATACGAAAGCCTGCCTTTTCAATTTCTTTTTGATCTGCCAGTAATTCCCGTTCCCTGATTGTGGTTATTCTTTGGTTATATCGTTCAATTCTTTTCCTTTCTTTCACTTTCAACTTTTCATTTTGCGCAGCCTGCTTTTCCTTTAATCGAATTTGTTTATTGTTCAGCCTTTCAACTGTTCTGCTGTATTTCGATCCGGAATTGTGAATCTCATCCCTTTCCGTCTGCTGTTCCGCCAATACCTGTTCATTGTGCTTGCGGATCTCTTCGCTGTATTTTTCGTCCTCCCGCTGTGAGGCGGCCAGTTCCTTTTCCCTGAGTTCACGCTGCCTTTCGTTCTCCCTGGCGATCTCCTCACTCAGCCTGGCAAGCTCTTTCATGCGCTGCTCCTGCTCCCGGGTTATACGCTCCGATTCCTTCGCATTTTCCCTGGCTATCGCCCGGTTGTATTGCGAACCGGCATCCGCAACTTCATCCCTTCTTGCCTGCTGTTCCGCCAACACCTTTTCATTGTGTTTGCGGATCTCTTCGCTGTATTTTTCGTCCTCCCGCTGTGAAACGGCCAGTTCCTTTTCCCTGAGCTCGCGCTGTCGTTCGTTCTCCCGGACAATTTCTTCACTCAATCTGGCAAGCTCTTTCATGCGCTGTTCCTGCTCCCCGGCTATCCGTTCAGTCTCCCTGGCGTTTTCTTTTGTTATTTCCCTGTTATACTTCGAGTCCGAACTGGTGAGCTCATCACGCCTTGCCTGCTGTTCTGCCAGTACCTGTTCATTGTGTTTGCGGATCTCCTCGCTGTATTTTTCATCTTCTTTTTGCTTATTCAGTTTGTTTTTTTCTGCCAGTTCCTTAGCCCTTTCATTGTAAACATCAATTTCTGTCTTGTATTTTTCAACCAGACGCTTTTCTTTTTTCTGTTTAGCTTCAAGGCGTTTGATTTCCTTTTGATTTTGTCTGATGATCTTTTCATTGTCCTCAGAACCGGTCTCTGAAAAACGTTCGAGATACAGTTGACGCTCAGCCAGCAACCTTTCGTTGTGCCATCTTAATTCCTTGCTGTGTTTTTCATATTCTTTCCGGCTCTTCAATTTTTTCTTTTCGATAATTTCCTTTTGTTTTTCATTATATGCTGCTATTTCCGCACTTTGCCGTTCCCGTAATTCTATTTTCTTTTCCCGGGACTTTCTGATCTTTACGGCTTCCTTTTCATTCAATCTGGTGAACTTTCTATGGTAATTTGAATTGGCATCCGGTACTCCGCTATACAATGCTTGTTGTCTTGCCAGCACCTGTTCATTGTGTTTGCGGATCTCCTCACTGTATTTTTCGTCCTCCCGCTGTGAGGCGGCCAGTTCCTTTTCCCTGAGTTCACGCTGCCTTTCATTCTCCCTGGCGATCTCCTCACTCAGCCTGGCAAGCTCTTTCATGCGCTGCTCCTGCTCCCGGGCTATGCGCTCAGACTCTTTCGCATTTTCCCTGGCTATCGCCCGGTTGTATTGCGAACCGGCATCCGCAACTTCATCCCTTCTCGCCTGCTGTTCTGCCAGCACCTGTTCATTGTGTTTGCGGATCTCACCACTGTACTTTTCATCTTCACGCCGGGCATCCCTTACATTTTCTCCGGCAATTTCCTTTTGTTTTTCATTGTATTTAAGGATCTCTTCAGACAATCTGGCCTCTTCTTTTCTTTTCTTTTCCTCTATTTTCAGAATTCGGCGTGTCTCTTTTTGATTAATCCTGTCAAGCCGCTTGTTATATGCAGAACCCGAGTTAGCAATTTCATCCCTCCGCGCCTGTTGTTCTGCCAGCAACTGTTCATTATGCTGTTGGATTTCTTTACTGATCTTTACCTCTGCTTTACGTTGCTCTTCCGCTTCTTTTTGCCTTTTCGCCAGGGTAGCTTCGTTTTCTTTGGAAATATTGCCGGAACTACGCCTGGCCTCCCTTTCTTCGGCCTTCTCTTTCTTTTCGATTGCTGCAAGGGATCTTTCAACTTCCTTTTTCTCCAATCCGGCAGCCCTCAGTTCTTCTCTTTCAATTCGCTTTTTTGCCCTGTTGGCCTGTCTAATTTCTTTTTTTCTGTCCCTGTTGGCAGACATCCTGACAAACTTTTGTTCGATTTTCTTATACCAGGGTATCTTAAGCTTATCTATGCTGTAGTCTTTTCGCTTCTGAGTTTTAAAAGTTCTTTTTGTGTGTGATTCTTCAGTTGTATGGTCCTGACCATAACAATCGGTATAGACTGAAGAAATTAAAACAATTGAAAGTATCAGAAAAATTCTTGCTACCATCATACCAATGCTTTCAGATTTTTACGCGATCGGGCTTAAATG
>JASFVU010000001.1:0-29387 GCA_050049665.1 Bacteroidales bacterium
CCAGGAATTTTAGCGGGTCCCTGAACCCGTCCCGAATACTCGGGATGACAGGCCGGCATTCTAACCAAACTGAACTACCACACCAATACGTTAAACAACCTTCGATCACTTTCTCCGGATCAGCCGGAAATTCAAACAGCCTGTTGCTTTTCAGCAAAGCGTTGCAAAAATAACGCTTATTTTATTTCATACAAACAGAAACCAATAATTTTTCGTTTTCCTCATGAAGTATTTCACCGTGAGAAAATGCTGAAATGCACACTTCCGTATTTTCGCAGTTCGCGGAACTGCCGGTGCTCTTTAAAAGAGTGTTTGGCAGAATGTTCGAGTATAAACCACCCATGGACTTTTAGCAGGTCGCATTCAAAGATCAGATCGGGCAGGTTGTCTGTATTGTTCAGCGTGAATGGCGGATCGGCAAATACCAGGTCGTATTCCGTACAGATCTTTTTTACCAGCCTGAAGACATCCCCCGTGATCGGCTTTACGGCCCCGATTTTCAGTGATGCAATGTTTTTTTTGATGAAGGCCATGGACCTGTGATCCATTTCAATGAGATCAACTGCTGCTCCCCTGGAAGCAAATTCAAAACTTATGCTTCCGGTGCCGGCAAACAGGTCCAGTACATTTGCCCCGGAGAGATCAAAATGGTTCTCAATGACATTGAAAATATTTTCTTTGGCAAAATCCGTTGTTGGCCTGGATGGAAAATTCTTTCTGATCGTAAAACGGCGGCCTTTATATTTTCCGCTGATTATTCGCACGCAGCAAGATGTAACAAGGTGAAATGTCTTGATGCATCAATGTGATCATTCAGACTGTCTGCTAATTCAATGCCATGCAAAGCATTGACCTTTTTAAGTCCTGTAATATATTGAGACAGATCGGAGGTCAGGGTCGGGTTGTCCGATTCTTCACCGGCAAGGTGAAACGCTGTCTGTTTTGCATCAATCCCCAGTTGTTTGCAGACATAAAGAATGAAATACAACAGGTCGACCGAGTTGACATACAAAAAAGTATTGATGAACCTGAGGGCATTGTCTTTTAGCACAATGATATCAAAAAATTCTTTGTTCAGATTCACAAGCACACAGTTGCCCTGATCCTGACCGATCAGCTGATCCGCAAAAGCAAGCAAGGGAGTGGCCTGGTTGAAAAATTCAACTTTACCGAATTTGTCTGACATTACACCTGCAAAATAAGTCGGTAGTGCAAAAACAAGATATGACCGGCTAAAAGGAACGTTGTTATAATGAATTTCTTCAAGATCTTCCAGGGGGTGGTTAAATTCCAGCATTGCCTTTAGCTGATCGGGACGAAAAAATTCATAAGGGATCATGGTGGATTTCCTGCCGGTAAAAATTATACTGGTCTTTTTCCGGGGAAGTCTCAGAAGTTCATCTTTGTTCATTATTTCATCAACATGGTTCAGAATGTCCTCCTGTAAAACAGCATTGGTAAAACCATAATATCGCATTGCCCTGACAACTGAATCTTCGGGGGTATGGATACAAAAAGAAAATCCACTCAGGCTTACCTGAATGGATAACTCTGTTTTATCTATATAGCGTTGTAAGGACCGATCAACCAGGTTGATATCAGGCATAGGAAAGAAGTTTATTTTTCCCAGTTACCTGCATTGTTTGTGGCTTCGGTAAGTGAACCAACTTTTACACCTTCAAATTCCGTGAGGATATACCTGTCATTCTTATAATTAATGACTTCCTGTCTGTCCATGCCATTGAACAAGGTATCATAGAGGGCGTAAGCTTCAAATACTTTTACTTTGACCTGTGAACCGGTTTCCACTTCTCCGGCATCCATTGCAAATTCAGAACCTTCCGTATATGGAATTATTCCCAGTTCATCGATCGGGTAATCCGGCGCAAACAACGAATCGAACACCGGCTTGTAAATGGTTGTTTTTTTAAGAATTCCTGCTTTCAGTGCATCTTTTCTTGTAATGGAGTCCTGGTTCCAGGGTTTAACTTCAACAATGCTTTCCAACGGGAAAGAATCTGTCTTTACGAAGTGGATAAGGGTATCAAAGCTACCTGTATATTTTCCGTATTTATCTTTATAGGCAACCTGTGCCATACGAATATCTTTCAGGCGTTCGATGGTGGCATTTTCTCTTTTCTGCCGTTCTTTCTTGAAAAAGATAGGGTCCATTATATTTTTGATCAATAACAGGCCAAGAGCAACGATCAGAATGCCATAAATAATCTGAAAAATTGCTTTTGATCCGGGATTCTTATTGACCATAATTATGGTAATTACGCTAAGAATTACAACCGCGATCAGAATTAATATCACTACAAGGGACATGGTCTTATATTTTACTTGTTAGTACTTGCTTGCAAATGGTGCGAATTTATAAAAAAAAATTAGATTAGATGTTTAATTCCAATAATTGATACGAATGTTATCTGAACATCTGATATCAAAATTCCGATCGTATTTACGGAATACCCTGACAAGCTCTCAGGAGCGGTTGGTATCTGCCCTGATTTCCTTTACCCTGAATAACGAAGAGGATACAATGCTTATTGTCGCGGGATATGCGGGAACAGGCAAAACAACCACATTAAGCGCCTATGTTGAGTTGCTGGCAGAGTTTAAAATGAAAGCAGTCCTTCTTGCTCCGACAGGCAGGGCTGCAAAAGTATTTTCAGCTTATTCCGGAAAACCCGCGTACACCATTCATAAAAAGATATACCGTCAGAGATCATCAAAAGATGGTTTCGGGAAATTCGTTCTTGATAAAAACCTGCATACCCGCACCGTATTCATTGTTGATGAAGCATCGATGATAGCGAATCATAAAGCAGAAGGTTCCGTTTTTGGTTCGGGTTACCTGCTCGATGATCTTGTTGAATATGTCTATAACGGAAAAGCATGTAAACTGATACTGGTCGGGGATCCGGCACAACTGCCGCCGGTGGGACTGGATGTGAGTCCGGCGCTTGACATTACAGGCATGAGCAGGTTTTCCGATACGATCTTCAGGGAAAACCTTACCGAGGTAGTACGGCAAAAAAGTGAATCGGGAATTTTATTCAATGCAACCGGCCTGAGAAAGAAGCTTGATCATGACGACTTCGGTATGCCCTTATTTCATACCGGGGATTTCAGGGATATCAGGCGGATCAGCGGAGAGGAGCTTATCGATGCCATTTCCGACAGCTATGACAAATACGGTGTGGAAGAGACCATCGTGATCAACCGGTCGAACAAAAGGGCAAACGGTTTTAATAAGGGCATCAGAAGTTCGATCCTCTGGCGTGAGGATGAACTTGTTCCGGGAGATCTGCTGATGGTTGTGAAGAACAATTATTTCTGGCTGAAAGAAGAACTGGATTTTGACTTTATCGCGAACGGGGATATCATCGAAGTACTGAAGATCCTGAAGTACCAGGACCTCTATGGCTACCGGTTTGCGGATTGCCTCGTAAAATTGATCGATTATGGTATTGAACTGGAAGTGAAGCTGATGCTGGATGTGTTGCATGAAGAGGCGCCGGCCCTGACAGGTGAAAAGAACAGGGAAATGTTCTACACCATTCTTGAAGATTATGCCGACCTCAAGCCCAGGAAGAAACAGTATGAAGGAGTGAGGGGCAATGCCTATTTTAATGCAATACAGGTGAAATATGCCTATGCGGTTACCTGTCACAAATCGCAGGGCGGGCAATGGAAATCGGTTTTCATTGATCAGGGATACATCTCAAAAGAACGGATCGACAGGGAATACCTGAGGTGGCTGTATACTGCGGTAACCAGGGCTACTGAGGAGGTGTGCCTCGTGAATTTTCCTGATTTTATGTTTGATGGGAGAAGTCTGTAAAGTGCCTAGAATAAAAAGTGCCTAGAGCGCCTAAAGTGTCAAAGGTGAAGAGTGCCTATAGTGCCTTGAGTTAGAGGTGTTTTGAGTTTTGAATGGCGATAATAGAAATTATTAGAATATGAAATGTTAAACGTAATAATATAAAAATGAATAATAAGGAATTTAGTAAAGAGTTAGAGAAAAGAACAAAAGATTTTGCTATTCAGGTTATCAGATTATCCTCATCATTGCCTAAAACAACTGAGGCAAGGGTCATAAGAAATCAACTCACAAAATCAGGCACAAGTATTGGAGCTAATTACAGAGAAGCAAACAGATCCAGAAGCAAAGCTGATTTCTATAGCAAAATCAGAATATCTGAAAGTGAGGCAAGTGAAACTCATTACTGGCTTGAGATTATTCAGGAATTGAATTGGATTGAATCGGAGAAATTAGACAGCATAATAAAGGAAACAAGTGAGATTCTTGCTCTTTTTACTTCGATTGCAAAACGATTGAAAGGTTAGAGTTCGGAGTGTCTGGAGTGCCTAAAGTGAAGAGTGCCTTGAGTGCCTAAAGTGAAGCGTGACTGAAGAGCCTTGGGTTAAAAGTGTTTTCGAAATTTTAATCACTCATAATTCAGTACTTTTAACTTTAAGTACTTCCAACTTTAAGTACTCTCAACTTAAGGCACTATATTTCTATTCCCCAATGATCTTCACAAGCACCCTCTTACTTCTCTTTCCGTCAAACTCACCGTAAAAGATCTGTTCCCAGGGGCCAAAATCAAGTTTCCCTTCCGTGATGGCAACAACTACCTCACGGCCCATGATGGTGCGCTTCAGGTGAGCATCGGCATTGTCTTCAAAACCATTGTGCTTATATTGTGAATAGGGTTTTTCAGGGGCAAGCTTTTCCAGCCACACTTCGAAATCATGATGCAGTCCTGATTCGTCATCGTTAATGAAAACACTGGCAGAAATATGCATGGCATTTACCAGTGCAAAGCCCTCTTTAACACCACTTTCCATGAGGCAGGATTGCACATCGGAAGTAATATTGATAAGTTCTCTTCGTTTATCGGTTTTAAACCATAATTCTTTTCTGTAAGATTTCATAGCTCGATTCAAATTTTGTTAGTTCCCGGTATGGTTAAGGACAGATTATCCGTTAATTCCCAGGTCGTTGATTATATCATCGATCCTGGTCTCCAGTTGCTTTCTTTTGCTTTCGTAATCATTTACATGCTTGAGTTCATCCTTTACACTGAAGTAATATTTTATCTTTGGTTCAGTGCCCGAAGGCCGTACGGATATTTTGGACCCGTCTTCGGTGAAGAATTGAAGGACATTGGATTTCGGCAGTTTGATCTCTGATCTTCGGCCGGTTGTTTTATCGATTTCCACAACTTTTGATCCGTTGATCTCAGCAGGAGGATCCGAACGGTAGCCTTCCATCATACGCTGGATCTCTTCCGAACCTTCTTTGCCTTTTTTTACTACGGAGATCAGTTTCTCCAGGTAAAAGCCGTATTCTTTGTATATTTCCAGCAGCAGTTCAAACAGGCTTTTGTTGTTGTCTTTTGCCCAGGCCGCTGTTTCCGCGATCAGGGAACAGGAAATGATGGCATCTTTGTCGCGGACAAATTCCCCTGCAAGATACCCGTAACTCTCTTCTCCGCCACCGATAAATGTCATTTTTCCTTCCTGTTGTTTGATGATATCGGCGATGAACTTAAATCCTGTCAGCACATCGAAATGCTTCACGTTATATTTCCCGGCGATCTCCGCCAGTAATTCCGTAGTGACAATGGTCTTCACGATGTATTCTTTACCTGTCAGTTTTCCTTTTTCCGACCACTTCGTAAGCAGGTAGTGAATTAACAAAGCAGCGGTCTGGTTACCATTGAGAATGATAAATTTTCCGGAATGATCTTTTACGGCAATCCCCACCCTGTCCGAATCGGGATCCGTCGCCATTACCAGGTCGGCATCCGTTTCTCCGGCTTTTTTGATAGCCATGGACAGGGCAGCGGTCTCTTCGGGGTTGGGAGAATGGACGGTCGGAAAATTACCGTCCGTGATATCCTGTTCGGGGACATTGTATATGGTTGAAAATCCGAATTTCCTGAGTGACATCGGAACCAGTCTTACGCCCGTACCGTGGATGGGAGTGTACACGATTTTCATATCCCTTTGTCTTTGAATTACTTCAGGCGAAAGGGACAGGGTCTTTATCTGGTCGGTATACAATTCATCAACTTCATTTCCGATGATCCCGATCCTTGATTCGTCCCCGTCAAAAATAACTTCGTCCACCGATCTTATTTTCTGCACTTCTTCAATGATATTTTTATCATGGGGACTTATGATCTGTCCGCCGTCATCCCAGTAGGCCTTGTAACCATTGTATTCTTTCGGGTTATGGGAGGCGGTGATCACTACCCCGCTCTGGCAGCCGAAGTGCCTGATGGCAAAAGACAATTCGGGTGTCGGGCGGAGTGCATCGAACAAAAAGACCCTGAACCCGTTTCCGGCAAAGATCTTTGCCGCAGTTTCCGCAAACAGCCGGCTATTATTCCTTGAATCGTGGGCAATGGCAACTTTTATTTCAGGCAGGTCACTGAAATTACTTTTCAGGTAGTTGCTTAATCCCTGCGTTGCCATTCCAACGGTATAAATGTTCATACGGTTCGTACCAGCTCCCATGATCCCCCTGAGTCCGCCTGTGCCGAATTCAAGATCGCGGTAAAAGCTTTCTATGAGTTCCTTTTCATTGTTTTCCAGCAGATATTTTACCTGTTTTTTAGTATCCTGATCGTAATTTCCTTCCAGCCAGGAATATGCTCTTTGTTTTACTTCGGTTAATAAGTCATAGGTACCCATTGTATACAGATTAAGATTTTATTGCAGTTGGTTTGAGAAAAGCAAAAGTAGAAAAAAAGCAAAACAGCATACAACCATTTAATCGTTATATTACACTTTACTTCGAATATATCCAAAATGGACTATAAGCCCGGTCTTACAGAAATAGAAATCGTTAGCGGATGCCTTGAAAACAACCGAAAAAGCCAGAAAATGCTTTTTGACCGATACAAGGATGCCATGTATACCATAGCATTTCGTATACTGCGCGATGAGGACCTGGCGAGTGATGCACTGCAGGAAGGATTTATAAGCGTATTTGAGAGCCTGAAGAATTTTAAAGGTCACTCAACACTGGGAGCATGGATAAAGACCATTATGGTACGATCAACATTAAGGATATTGAATCAACGATTTGAAACAGCAAACTTCGAGACTGAATTTGTTGATGAAACAATTACCTGGGATGAAAACCTTACTGGTGAATCGCTTGATAAAGCGATTGCTTCATTAAGTCCGGGCTACAGAAGTGTATTTGTATTGATAGAAGTTGAAGGCTATAGCCACAAAGAGGTAGCTGAAATGCTGAATATATCCGAAGGTACCTCAAAATCGCAACTTTCAAGAGCTAAAAAACTATTACAGGAAAAACTAAAGCACCTAATAGAATGAACGATGAAAGAAAGGAACCGAAAAATAATTAAAAGGGCGATCAGGCAGTTACCGGAGTTTGAGATCAACCGGCCGGAGATCTGGGGCCGGATAGAAAGTAAGTTGGAGATAATGGGAACTCAGGAAAACAAGCTTAAAAAAAACCTGCCTCAATTTAATGCTCCCACAGTACTTTGGAATAAGATCGAAACAAAACCGGAAGATCGAAAGTCGGTTCTGCAACGGGCTGTTAAAGATATGCCCGTTTATAAAGCACCGGCAGGAAATTGGAAAAAAATTCACAGGGTGCTGGACAGATCATCCGAAAAAGTACTGAAGATCAATTATTCCCTGATAGGGAGAATTGCGGCCGCAGTTATTATAGTAATTGCTGCATGGTTAGGGATTCTCAAACTGAATAACAGGGAGGCGGAGAACACAATGCCGGAAGATAACGGTTTTGCAGGTTCAGACTTTTCTTTGGATATGGGTGCCGGGATCAAGGTCATATACAATCTTGCCATGTGCAGGAGTAACCCGCAGATCTGTGAAACCGAACTGTTCCGTTCACTTAATCAACAAAGACAGGAGATAGAAAATGAAATCCGGAATCTTGAAACCATACTCAGAAAGAATGACCCGCAGTTGATGAAATATTATTACAGGCTGGTGAATGAACAGGTTGAAATAGAGAAACGAATGGTCAGATTAATTATTGGATCCTGAAAAATAATAAAATGAAAAACAGTCTGATTGTAATATTGTTACTGACAGTTGGAATTCCAAAAATCTTTTCTCAAAAAGATACGGTTTTTATTATCAGGACAGATACTGTGTTTGTACCTGAAAAAAAAGATCTTTATTACAAATCGTTTCTTCAGGGTAGGGAGAAGGAGGTAAAGCATTTGTGGAAGCTTAATCTGACAGACCTCGTGCTGGTAAAACCTAACATAGGACTGGAATGGAAGATAGGAAGATCTTTTTCGTCCGATACTTACCTGGCTTATGGTTTTGATTTTTATCCGTCTTTTTTTGAAGGTTCCGGGGGGACAGCGGCAGATATTCGCCAGCAGTTTAAATACTATTACAACTTTAAAAGACGTGAAAGAATGGGAAAAAGGGTAAATGGATTTTCAGGCAACTACGTGTCGGTTATCCTGTTCGGCAATAATAGTATTGATGGTTATGAAATCGTCAACCAGGGTAATAATATCAGTGTTTCGTCGTACAGGATCAATTATGGAATAGGCTTGCGCTATGGTTTACAGAGAAGGATAGGGAATATGGGGTACATTGAGCCATATATAGGAATAAACTATCAGATTTCAGATGTCGAGGATAGTATGTCATCAATTACTAATTATCCGGGCCCTTATTCGGAAACATACAGGGTTCGCGAGTTTAAACCTTGTATTGGGCTCAAGGCAGGTTTTGCCATAAGTTCTGTTCGTAATTTAAAGAAAGTTGTCAAAAATTAAATGCTGCAAAGTTGAAAAGATCGTTGTTCATATTGTTTATATTGTTTGGCTTCCTGATATCTGTTGCTGTAGCCCAGGAAAAGACTATTCTGCTTACCCGTACAACAGAAAAATCTTTTACGACGGGGAATAACCCGGAAATTATCATAAATGCTGAAAGAGGTATGATCAATATTAAATCCTGGGAGAAGGAAGAAGTTAAGGTCAGGCTCAAACTCATTGCAAAAAACAGGGATGTTCAAAAAGCCCGCGAAGAATTGGATTATATGCATTATAGCATATCTGAAAATCTGAATTCAATCTATGTGAATAACCGAATGAGACCAGAAGAAAATGATCAGCTTATATCAAGTATAATCCGCGCAGAGTATGAAATTACGGTGCCAAAGAATATCGAAATACATCTCGATAACAGTTTTGGTAAGGTACAAGTGGAAAATATTGAGGGAAAGCTGTACGGAGAGTTGTATTATAGTGATATGGTTTTATCCGGGTATTCCGGTGAATTGGACCTGCAGATCTTTATTGGAGATTTTACTTCAGAAAATTCTCATCTCTCAGGCCGTCTGATTACCAAACATTCAAACATATTAATCAGTAGAACAGGTGGAAAACTCCATATGGAAACCCAATACGGCAACCTTCAGCTAATATATGGAGAAAAAGTTCTTTTATTGAATGTAATCAGCAATGCTTCGGATATTATTGTTAATAACCCGCTTTGCCGTACTATTAAGCTTCGTATTGCCGGGGCGTATTGTCCGCTGAAGAATATAGATATGTGTTACACACCTGAAAAAGAATATTATAAATTTAATTACGCAAAGAATCAACAGGAAAGATGGATGTTAACATATTATCCGCCTGAAAAAGCGTCGAGATTATATATCAGCGCAAGATTTGGAACAGTTAGTCTTTGTAAGTGAGGATAAATCATGGGCATTTGCAGTATCTGTTCAAAAAATCAGATGACATCGCAATATCAGCTTGTTATGTAAGAGTATTCACCAGCCCCTCGCGCCAATTGGCTATCTGGATGCCAAAAACTCTTTTTATTTTACTCATATCCAGCACACTGTATGCAGGACGCTTTACCACTGTGGGGTATTGAGAGGAAGGGATGGGGTTGATCTTACAACGTGATCCGGTTAGTTCCATGATCGCTTGTGCAAATTCGTACCAGCTGCATTTTCCTTCGTTGGCATAGTGGTAGATGCCTCCTGTGCCTGACTTTCCTGCCAGCAACTGCCCTGATATTTGCAGCAAAGCATCTGCCATGTCGGTGGCTGAGGTGGGTGAGCCGACCTGGTCCGATACTACACTGATCTCATCCTTTTCTTTCCCGAGTCTGATTATTGTTTTTACGAAATTATTGCCGTGAGCGGAGTACAGCCATGATGTTCTGATCAGCAGATTATTCCTGTTTTTCAGCACTTCTTTTTCTCCGGCAAGCTTACTGGTGCCGTAGACCGATTGAGGACCGGGACTGTCCTCTTCCCGGTAAGGTCTGCTGCCATTGCCGTCAAAGACATAATCGGTTGAGATGTGTATCATGATCCCTCCGGCATACTCGGCGGCTTTGCTAAGGTAAGCAGGCACAAAACAATTCAGGAGAAATGCCTGTTCCTGTTCTTCCTCGGCTTTGTCGACAGCGGTATAGCCGGCGCAGTTGATAATGACCGAAGGTTTTTCTTTTTTGGCAAAGTTCAGTACAGCTTTTTCATCGGTAAGGTCCAGTTCCTCAATATCCGTAAAGAGAAAACGGCAGTCTTTCAGATCATCACGGTGCAGTGAGATCTCGGTTCCCAATTGTCCTTTGGAGCCCGTTACCCATATCGTATGCATATATTTTCGTATTGATGCGGCGTTAAATTACGATTTGCATCTGAAATAGAAAAATCCGGACAAATATAAACAAGGCCGTTAGGTGTGAATTATCAGATTATCCTAAATTTTCATGGAATGAACGAAAGATTATCCTGCCTGATGTCGTTATTGTAATATGCCATACCTACGGCATTTTCTACCGGTTTGTTATGCCATTTACTACCGGGATTTCACACCTACGGTGTTAGGTTATGGTTTAAAAATGAAACGGATAACAGGGTATTTTAAGACTGGCATATCGGTTAAGAATGAATTTTTTCCCATGATAAGCCCGTCAGGGCTGACATATCGGTAGGTAAAAATACAGGCAATAGCCATAAAACCCCGTTAGGGGTGAAATATCCGTTATGGGTCAGGACATGGATTAAAAGCAAAATCCCGTTTTTATAAAAGCTTTCATCATGGTGACCGGCGGATCGAACCAGGGAAAGGAACCTATTGCGGCTCCGATCGAAATATACAGCGGGTCGATCGGATAGAACTGAACAGAAGGTTCGATGCCAAAATACCACCACCAGAAATCGTCAATATTTTCATTTGTTTCGAAAATGATATCCCACGCTCCCGCTACCTGTATTTTGAATTTTTTTACGGGAGCGAACAGATAGGACGGATACAATCCGATAAAGGGGTGGGTATTGATCTGATCGTAATTCCAGGCTGTTAATGCAGTTTCCCAATACAGTCCTGTGCGGATCCCGGCAAAGAAATGGTTTTTCCCCACACCAAATACTTTCCTGTCGTATCCCAAAGAAATTTCGGGGTTTGAATACATGTTGCTGTTTTCTCCCCGTTGTTCGATATGATTGTCCAGTCTCAGGTAAAGAATGTTTTTCTGATCAAAGTTTTTCTGGTTTCTTTTTGTTTTGGATTCCTGGCCGTAAAGCATTGCCTCTGAAGAAACAGATGAAAACAGGATGAATGCAAGGAAAAATAGTAATTGATCTTTCATAGTAATACGGTTTGATTGTAAGTTTTAGAGCATAAACTTTTAGTTTTTCAGCGTTCATTGCTCATTATGGAAATGATCCGTTATTGCATTTTGTTACAATAAAAGTGTAATTAATGGTTGCTGGTCAAAAAGAGGATGAATTGATGAACTGGTAAACTGAATTAAATGAAATATACGATCAGTTCTGAATGAACAAATTCCAAAAGACAAATCTCAATACTCAAAGGCCTGTTTAATCGTGTAATCGTGAGATTGATTAATTGATGAACCGGTGAACTGAATTAAATGAAATATACGATTAGCCTTCCTGAATTTTCATTTTATCGGTTATTCGATTGCCCAGATCTTATATTATCCAGCAGCTTTTCTATTAATTACCGTCTGGGAAAAATAGCGTAGCAATTGAAGTAAGACTTTCAGGCGGGAGGGCATTTTGGAGGAATTTTGTCTGAGCGACGACGAAGGAGGAGAGAGTTTAATTCCGCAGGGAGAAAGGCTTACGGTAGAATTCAAGCTATTTTTCCTGAACGGAGACCTTTTTTGTTTCCTTTTTTATGTGGATGATAAAAAAGGAAATCGAACTGTTAGGGAACAGTTCGAAAGAGGGGCATGTGAGATGGGAAAAAATTCAATAACGAATATCCAATGTTGAAGTAAATATTTTCAGGTATCATTGATACTGGCTTTGTCCGCCGTAACCTTGTGGAGATGGGCTTTGCCATACGAAGCCCCGAGGTCTCGGGGTGAAGGATGGTTAGCTTTTGGCAATTAGTTCATTGGGTGCTGGGTACTTGTTTCCTGATACTTGTTGCTGGATGACCAATGTTTAATCGTGCAATTGTATAATTGGTGAACTGATGAACTGGTAAACTGAATTAAATGAAATAAACGATTGGCTTTCCGGAATCTTCATTTCATTCAACTCATCGATTAATTCAATTCATCACCTCATCAGGTATAGACGTTTTCAGAACTTAAAATTATTCTTTGCATCGCCGAAGCCCGGTAATTTGCTGTCCTTTTCGGAAAGGATGATCTTATTACCGGGTATTTTCCAGTCGATGCCCAGAAAAGGGTCATTGTAAATAATGCCGGCATCGTATTCGGGAGCATAAAATTCGTCGCACTTATAAAATACGGTTGCGATTTCCGACAGAACGGAAAAGCCATGTGCAAATCCTTTGGGGATCAGCAGTTGTTTTTTATTCTCTCCGGAAAGTTCTATGCCAAACCATTTTCCATAGCTTGGGGAGTCCTTTCTTATGTCAACGGCAATATCGAGTATGGTTCCGCTGAGGACCCGGACAAGTTTGGTCTGGGCTTTTGGTTCCATCTGGTAGTGCAAACCGCGCACTGTTCCATACCCCGATCTTGATTCGTTATCCTGAACAAAATTATGCCGGATACCCTCTTTGTTCAGTTTTGATTTGTTGTAGCTTTCAAAGAAATATCCCCGGTTGTCTTCAAAAACACGGGGTTCAATGATGATGAGATCTTTTATGGGTGTTTCCGTAAGCTTCATGAATGATTGTTAATCAAACGTTATGATCTGATCTGCAGCCAGCTTTTTCAGGTACTGGCCGTATTGATTTTTTTCCAGGGATTTTGCCAGTTTCAGCAGTTGTTTTTTATCGATATAGCCTCTTTTGTAAGCAATTTCCTCGGGACAGGACACTTTCAGCCCCTGCCTCTTTTCAATGGTATAGATATAATTGGATGCCTGAACAAGGCTTTCATGGGTTCCGGTGTCCAGCCAGGCCATGCCGCGTCCCAATATTTTGACCTTCAGCCTTGCTTCATCAAGATACTTCCTGTTCAGATCTGTTATTTCCAGTTCTCCCCTGGCCGAGGGTTTAAGACTTTTGGCTTTTTCAATCACATCATTGCTATAGAAATACAATCCGGTAACAGCGTAATTCGATTTGGGTTTTTGTGGTTTTTCCTCTATGCTAATGGCATTCAGACTCCTGTCAAACTCTACCACACCATACCGTTCGGGATCATTCACATAGTATCCGAATACGATGGCCCCGTCATCAAATTCTGCCGTTTGAATTAATTCTTTTCCGAATCCGTGTCCGTAAAATATGTTGTCACCAAGTATAAGGCATGCTTTTTCTTTGCCAATAAACTGTTCACCAATGATGAAAGCCTGTGCCAGTCCGTCGGGAGACGGTTGTTCTTCATAAGAGATGGATAAGCCGAACTGTCTTCCGTCTTTCAGGAGTTTTTCGAAGAGAGGGAGATCTGTGGGAGTGCTTATAATGAGAATATCCCTTATCCCGGCAAGCATCAGTACCGACATAGGATAATAGATCATTGGCTTATCGTATACGGGAAGTATTTGTTTTGATATGGTACCGGTCAAAGGATAAAGTCTTGTACCGGAACCTCCGGCAAGGATAATTCCTTTCATGGCAAGGCTTTTATTTTATTAATAATGTTTTGAAATACTCTATTGTTTTCATCAGTCCCTCCTTAAGTTGAACGGAAGGCTCCCAGTTTAAGAGTTCTTTTGCTTTTGATATATCAGGCTTTCTTTGGGTCGGATCATCTTCAGGAAGGGGCTCAAAGACCAGTTTTGATTTTGAACCGGTCAGTTCAATTATTTTTTCGGCCAGCTGAAGGATCGTAAATTCGTTGGGATTACCAAGATTAACAGGTCCCGTAACCTCATCCGGAGTATTCATCATCCTGATCATTCCATCGATCAGATCATCGATATACTGGAAACTGCGTGTCTGTGATCCTTCTCCGTATATGGTTATGTCCTCGTTTAACAATGCCTGTACAATGAAGTTGGATACTACCCTTCCGTCGTTCGGATGCATCTTCGGCCCATAGGTATTGAAAATGCGCACAATTTTTATCCTCACATTGTTTTGGTTGTGATAATCCATAAACAAAGTTTCGGCACACCGTTTGCCTTCATCATAACATGCCCTTCTTCCGATCGGATTCACATGTCCCCAGTAATGCTCCGACTGGGGATGTATTTCCGGGTCGCCATAGACCTCACTGGTTGATGCCTGTAAAATTTTGGCCCTGATCCGTTTGGCCAGGCCCAGCATATTGACCGAACCCATTACAGATGTTTTGATCGTCTTAATGGGATTATACTGGTAATGAATGGGGGAAGCCGGACAGGCCAGGTTATAGATCTCATCCACCTCGATGTAAAAGGGTGAAGTGATGTCATGACGGATCAGTTCAAAATACGGATGTTCTGTCAGGTGGATAATATTGCGTTTTGAACCTGTAAAATAGTTATCGACACAGATCACCTCATTGCCCTCGTTTAACAATCGTTCGCAAAGATGTGAGCCGACAAAACCGGCACCACCTGTTACAAGTATTTTTTTCATCATTCTTTGCATAGCCAAAAGATCTAAGAAGTTTTCCTGCCGATACCAAAGTAGTTAAATCCGTGTTCTTTTACTTCAGCAGGGTCGTATATATTTCGTCCGTCAAAAATAATCTTATTTTTCAGCAGCTTTGCCAGCACTTTGTAGTTGGGTATCCGGAATTCCGACCATTCGGTAACCAGCACCAGGGCATCGGCATCCACGGCTGCTTCATACATGTCTGTGCAAAATTCGATCTTCGAACCCAGGATCCTTTTGGCTTCTTCCATGGCTACCGGATCGTAAGCCTTGATAACTGCCCCCAGGTCAAGCAATTTTTCAATGATCGTCAGCGAAGGGGCTTCTCTCATATCGTCTGTGTTGGGCTTAAAAGATAAGCCCCAAAGGCAAATGGTTTTTCCTTTGAGCTTTCCTTCGAAGTGGGTGTTGATCTTTTTGAACAGGACCAGCTTCTGGTCGTTATTGACATCTTCGACAGCCTGAAGTATCCTGAGCGGATGCTTCCTTTCCATCCCTGTCTTGATCAATGCCTTAACATCTTTCGGAAAGCATGAACCGCCATAGCCTGCTCCCGGATAAATGAACTTGTTGCCAATGCGAGGATCGCTTCCGATCCCTTTTCTTACCATGTTTACATCGGCCCCGACAATTTCGCACAGATTGGCAATGTCATTCATAAAACTGATTTTTGTTGCCAGCATGGAATTAGCTGCATATTTGGTCAGTTCGGCAGAAGGAATATCCATAAATAACAGAGGATGTCCGTTCAGAAGGAAAGGTTTATATAACCTTGCCATGATCTTTTCCGATCTTTCAGACTCCGTGCCGATAATGATCCTGTCAGGTTTCAGGAAGTCTTCTATAGCAGAACCTTCTTTCAGAAATTCGGGATTGGAAGCCACATCAAATTTCTGGTCCAGGTTTCGCTTGTCAAGTTCCTTTTGGATAGCGGCTTTCACTTTTTTGGAAGTTTCTATCGGAACCGTACTTTTGGTGACGGCAACCAGGTAGTTATTCATATATTTTCCGATGTCGGAAGCCACTTCAAGAACATATTTCAGGTCGGCACTTCCGTCTTCGTCGGGGGGGGTACCAACAGCGATGAAAACAGCGTCGCAACCGTCTATATGATTTTTCAGATCCGTATCAAAATGAAGACGTCCTTTTTCAGCGTTTCTGTCAACCATGGTTTTTAACCCGGGTTCATAAATGGGGAGGACGCCTTTCCTGAGGTTTTCAATTTTCTTTTTGTCAATATCAATACAAATCACATCAATGCCCGTTTCGGCAAAACAGGTACCGGTTACCAAACCGACATATCCTGTTCCAATAATCGCAATTTTCATAACGTTTTAATTTCCTCCAAAAATAATCGCCTTGAACAGATAAAAAAAATTATTAAACGAGATTAATGGATTTTGGGAATCATTGACGTTGAATATAAGTCGGAATTAGCTTATTTTCTTAAGCTAAATGCAGTATTTTTCACTAATAGTTAGTATTTTATCCAATAAAATTTTAGTTTTGCAGCCTGTTTTTGAATCAATATAATGTCTAACTTATTAATTTATTGTTTGTTAAATGTCTGATCAGGATAAAAAACCAGTAAAAGAGCAAAATCAGGATTCTGAGGTTGTTGAGAAAAAGGATGTTGCAAAGAAGACTTCTGCAAAGACATCCGAGAAGAAAGCTGAGGGAAAAAAAGAAGAAAAACCGAAAACTACTGCTAAAACTACTGCCAAAACTACTGCTTCAAAGAAAAAAGAAACTGAAGCAAAAGCTTCAAAACCTGCTGCAAAGAAAACAACGGCAAAAAAAGCCGCAAAAGACGAAGAGACAAAGGAAACAAAGAAAAAAACCACTGCAGCAAAGAAAAGCACTACCAAGAAGACAGCTGCTGCCAAAAAGGAAGAACCGGCAAAGGGAAAAGAACCCTCAAAGGTAAAAGAGCCTGCAGCAACTGAAGATGTTACGGCCGCAGAAGACAAAAAAGAACTGGAAGCAAAGCCTGTTGCCAAAAAAGGAGCTGCCGCCGGGGCCAAAGCAAAAGCTGAAAAGTCACCTGCTGTACTGGACGAATCGGATGCAGGTTTTGACTGGGATACGTACAGCGATTCACTGGAAATTTATTCAGACAATGAGAAGGATGAATACGTAAAGCTTTATGATAAAACCTTATCGACTGTCGCTGAAAATGAAGTGGTTGACGGTACCGTTATTTCAATGAACAAACGGGAAGTCGTGATCAATATAGGGTATAAGTCGGAAGGCGTGGTCAGTTTGAATGAATTCAGATACAACCCCGATCTTAAAGTTGGTGATGTTGTTGAGGTTTTCGTAGAAAGCCAGGAGGATAAAAAGGGCCAGTTGGTGTTGTCACACAAAAAAGCCCGTGCGCTTAAATCCTGGGATCGGGTGAATGAAGCACTGGAAAAAGACGAGATCATCAAAGGATACATTAAATGCCGTACCAAGGGAGGAATGATAGTGGATGTGTTCGGAATTGAAGCATTTCTGCCGGGTTCTCAGATCGATGTTAAGCCCATCCGCGATTACGATGTGTATGTGAACAAGACCATGGAATTTAAAGTTGTAAAGATCAATCAGGAATTCAAGAATGTGGTGGTTTCTCATAAAGCATTGATCGAGGCCGAGTTAGAACAACAGAAAAAAGAGATCATTGCCAAACTGGAAAAAGGACAGATCCTGGAAGGAACGGTTAAAAATATTACCTCTTACGGAGTTTTTATTGATCTTGGCGGTGTTGACGGTCTTATTCATATCACCGATCTTTCCTGGGGTCGTGTAAATCATCCCGAAGAGATCGTTCAGCTGGACCAAAAATTACAGGTCGTTATCCTCGATTTTGATGACGATAAGAAGCGTATAGCATTGGGATTGAAACAACTTACTTCTCATCCGTGGGATTCCCTTGATGAAAAACTGAAAGTCGGGGATGTGGTAAAAGGCAAAGTTGTGGTTATGGCCGATTACGGAGCTTTTGTCGAAATTGCTCCGGGAGTTGAAGGACTGATACACGTTTCTGAAATGTCGTGGTCACAGCATCTGAGAAGTGCCCAGGAATTTCTCAATGTCGGGGACGAGGTAGAAGCACAAATCCTTACGTTGGACAGGGAGGAACGTAAGATGTCCCTTGGAATGAAGCAGCTAAAAGAGGATCCGTGGGAAAAGATCGAGGAGAAATATGCCATCAATTCCAAACATTCTGCCAAAGTCAGGAATTTTACCAACTTCGGAGTGTTTGTTGAAATAGAAGAAGGTGTGGACGGACTGATCCATATCTCGGATCTTTCCTGGACAAAAAAGATCAAGCATCCTGCTGAGTTTACCAACATAGGAGAGGATATTGAGGTCGTAGTACTTGAAATAGATAAAGAGAACAGGCGTTTGAGCCTCGGACACAAACAACTTGAAGAAAACCCGTGGGATGTGTTCGAAACTTTATTTACCGTAGGTTCGGTACATGAAGGAACAGTTACTGAGGTGATGGATAAAGGCGCATTGGTAGCACTTCAATACGGAGTGGAAGGATTTGTGACTCCGAAGCATCTGGTTAAGGAAGACGGATCAAGCGCAAAGGTTGATGAAAAACTTCCATTTAAGGTTATAGAGTTTTCAAAATCTGCGAAGAAAATTGTACTTTCACATACGAGAGTGTTCGAAGAAGATAAGAAGGCTCCTGCTGATACAGGAAAAAAATCCTCTTCAGGTGCCAGAAAAGGGACAAAAAAGAAATCAAACCTTGAAAAGACAACGCTCGGAGATGTTGCGGATTTAGCTACTTTGAAGAAAGAAATGGAAAATGCTCAAAAACAAGATAAAGAAAAATCATCTGATTAACCGAAAAGTGATATATTTATAAAAACTTTTCCATATGGAATTCAAAATAGAAAAGCAGGATAATCACACCTTAATTCAAGTGCTTGAGGAAAAGCTTGATACTCATATCGCTCCGACATTGAAATCAGAGCTGGTATTGGTATCGGGTAACGGAGAAAAAAATATCATACTTGATTTAAGCAAATGTCGTTACTGCGATTCTTCAGGATTAAGTGCAATTTTGGTTGCAAATCGTCTTTGTAAGAATGCCAGCGGCACATTTGTTCTTACCGGATTGAATGATGCAGTTGAGCGATTGATAACTATTTCTCAGCTTGATACTGTTTTGAATATTTCAAATACTATTGAAGAAGGTGTTGATTTAATTTCACAGGCCAGTTAATTTGTATTCTTTATAAAATGAAATTTGAATTGACGGTTTTGGGAAGTGCCAGCGCACTTCCGACGTCAACAAAGTTTCCTGCCGCTCAGGTACTTAATGTACATGAGCGTTTTTTTTTGATTGATTGTGGTGAAGGAACACAAATGCAACTCAGAAAAGCAAAAATTTCTTTTGGAAAATTGAATCACATCTTCATCAGTCATATTCACGGTGACCATATTTTCGGATTGTTTGGAATTCTTTCCTCATTTAACCTGCTGGGGAGAAAAACCCCTTTACATGTTTACGGGCATCCGGCGATAGAAAGAATCATAACATTCTATGCGGAGCAATTCGCCCCGGAAATGAGTTATGAGATCGTTATCCATGGTGTTTCCGGGAGAAACTTTCAGCAGGTCTATGAAGACAAAGCTGTTGAGATATTCGCTTTTCCGCTGAAACACCGGATTCCCTGTTTTGGTTATCTTTTCAGAGAAAGGTCAAGGCCCCTGAATATTAAGAAAGATGCCGTCGGAAAGTACAACCTTACAATAAAACAGATCAAAGCCATTAAAAATGGTGAAGATGTCATTCTCGGTTCGGGAGAAAAGCTGCGCTGTCGTTCTGTAACGGAAGCACCCTATAAAACAAGATCATTTGCATACTGCAGCGATACGGCCTTGGATAAAAAGATCATTCCCTGCATAAAGCAAGTAGATCTGTTGTACCACGAATCTACCTTTTCAGATACCCATAAGTCACTGGCACGGACCACCGGTCATTCCACCGCGAAACAGGCGGCATATATTGCCCGTGAGTCGAAAGCAAAAAAATTGCTCATCGGCCATTTTTCAAACCGGTACAAAGAAGAGGGAAAATTGCTGGAGGAAGCAAGGGAAGTATTTCCCGATACGTTAATAGCGGAAGATCTGGGTACATATTCGGTGCCTTTGACAAGGGAGAAGAATTATTAAGTATCAAACCATGTATTAATGTTTATCTTTGCCGGATAGAAATTTCAATAACTGATTTGGCGTGCAGGGAAAAATTATCATTCTCGATTTTGGTTCGCAATACACACAACTGATTGCAAGAAAAGTTCGCGAGCTGAATGTATACTGTGAGATCCATCCGTTTAATAAGGTGATCGATGCGGATCCATCTGTTAAAGGGGTTATCCTTTCCGGTAGCCCTTGCTCGGTCAGGGATACGGGACATCCTGTACCCGATCTCATAAAAATTAAAGGATCCCTGCCGGTTCTGGGTATATGTTACGGAGCGCAGTACCTGGCACAAAGTGAAGGCGGGGAAGTACTTCCCTCAAAACACCGTGAGTACGGAAGAGCATACCTCGGGTTTATTGACAGTGATTCGGATCTGCTGAAAGGAATTATGCCGGGATCCCAGGTATGGATGTCTCACGGAGACACGATCATAAGGCTTCCCGAAAGCTATAAGATCATTGGCAGTACGCGGGATGTAAAAGTAGGTGCTTATGTCATTGAGAATGAAAAAACTTACGGGATCCAGTTTCATCCGGAAGTTTATCATACAACCGACGGACTCATCCTTTTAAGGAATTTTGTTGTGGATATCTGTGGTTGCAGCCAGGACTGGACGCCCGCATCATTTGTCGAAAGTACGATCCGTGAGTTAAAGGAAAAACTGAATAACGACAAGGTTGTTTTGGGTTTGTCAGGAGGAGTTGATTCGTCCGTGGCAGCAGTCCTGCTGAACAGGGCCATAGGCAAAAATCTCACCTGCATCTTTGTTGATAACGGTTTGCTGAGGAAGAACGAATTTAATAAAGTGCTTGATTCCTATAAGCACATGGGATTGAACGTGATTGGCGTTGACGCCGGCAGGATCTTTCTTGATGACCTGAAAGGGGTTTCCGAGCCCGAAGCAAAGCGGAAAAGCATTGGAAAAAACTTCATTGAGGTCTTTGACAGGGAAGCTCATAAGATAAAAGATGTAAAATGGCTGGCGCAGGGTACCATTTATCCGGATGTGATAGAATCGGTTTCGGTAAATGGCCCTTCTGCCACGATAAAGTCACATCACAATGTCGGCGGACTGCCTGAACGGATGAATTTAAAGGTTGTGGAACCCCTGAATCTTTTATTCAAGGATGAAGTAAGGCGGGTCGGCAAAACACTTGAGATCGACCCTCTTATACTGGGCAGGCATCCATTTCCCGGGCCCGGCCTGGGAATAAGGATACTGGGTGAGGTAACACCCGAAAAAGTAAAATTGCTGCAGGAAGTGGATGATATTTATATCGAAGGACTGAAGGAATACGGGTTGTATGATTCGGTTTGGCAGGCTGCAGCCATACTCCTCCCGGTTCAGTCGGTAGGCGTGATGGGAGATGAAAGAACGTATGAGTATGTTGTGACATTGAGGGCGGTTACTTCAACAGACGGAATGACAGCCGACTGGTCACATTTGCCGTATGACTTTTTATCTGCCATCTCGAACAGGATCATCAATCAGGTAAAAGGGGTAAACAGGGTCGTATATGATGTCAGTTCAAAACCTCCGGCAACCATTGAGTGGGAATAGGATGATGAAGTTCAGAGTTTCGGCTTCGGGATCTGAAACCGGCACACCCGGTTTCCGTCTTCAGGCTTCAGTCTCCTGAATTCGTCTTTTGTAATAAAAAAGGGAGTTCTATGGTATGTGAAAAATGAATTGACTATTTTTTGCCATTTTTAACAAGAAATTATTATTTATACATACTTCTTTCCGTCACGGAAAGTTTTTTATTAAATAAAACAATACAGGGATGAGATTTTCTCGGAGAATATTACCGGTACTTTTTTTTGTCAGTGGACTTCTTTTGAATGCCGGTGCACAGGATCAGTCAAAGCAGGCTTTTAAATACGTACAATTTCTGAAATACCTGAATACTTACTATGTGGATTCGGTTGATAATGAGAAACTGGTTGAGGATGCTATTAAAAGCCACCTTCAGGAACTGGATCCTCATTCCACTTACATTTCGGAAGAAGATGTCAGGAAGATGAATGAGCCTTTGAAAGGCAATTTTGAAGGTGTCGGGATCTCATTTAACATCCTTAAGGATACGCTTTTTGTCATTACCCCCGTACCCGGTGGGCCATCAGAGAAGGTGGGTATTCAGTCGGGAGACAGGATCATCAGGGTTGACGGGAAAAATATCGCCGGGATAGGCCTGACAAACGAGGACGTATTTTCCCTTTTGCGGGGAGCCAAAGGCACCAAGGTATCCGTTTCCGTTTTGCGCAGATCCGTAGATGAATTAATACGCTTTACGATCACACGTGACAAAATACCCATTAACAGCCTTGATGCCTCTTATATTATTAAAGACGGGATCGGCTATATCAAGCTCAATCGTTTTTCAATGACCACGATCAGTGAATTCTCTTCTGCTTCAAAAGCCTTGATAGAACAAGGAACAAAAGATCTGATACTTGACCTTACAGGCAATGCCGGCGGTTATCTGGACATCGCTGTTGTTTTGGCCGATCAGTTCCTGGATGATGAAAAGCTTATTGTATATACTCAGGGCCTTCACAGTCCGAAAAGAGAATATTATGCTTCTTCAAAAGGTTATTTTGAAGACGGCAGGGTGATCATTCTCATAGATGAAGGATCGGCCAGTGCAAGTGAAATAGTATCGGGAGCTATTCAGGATTGGGACCGGGGGATCATAATCGGCCGTCGTTCCTTTGGGAAAGGACTTGTTCAAAGACAGCTTGCGTTGCCCGATGGATCTATGGTCAGATTGACAAGTGCAAAATATTATACTCCTTCCGGCCGCCTTATCCAAAAACCTTATGAAGACGGAAACGAGAAATACGGGAAAGAGATCTTTAACAGGTACGAGCATGGAGAGTTTATGAACAGAGACAGCATTCAGTTTCCCGATTCACTGAATTATCATACCCTGGTTTCCGGAAGGACCGTGTTTGGCGGAGGCGGTATCATGCCTGATATCTTTGTTCCACTGGATACTACCTCTTATTCGGATTATTACAGCAGTCTGATCAGGGACGGAATATTAAACCGGTTTGTTCTTGAATACGTCGATAACAACAGGATGGGAATGTTGGATAATTATTCTGATTTCCGGTTTTTTAAGGAAAATTTTCTGGTGACGGAGAAAATATTGGGGGAACTCTCGGAATTCGCTGAAAAAGAAGGATTGAATTATGATGAAACAGGCTTTGAACTTTCAAAAAGCAAAATTGCCTTGACAGTGAAAGCTTATATTGCCAGGGACCTCTGGTCGACAAGTGAATTCTACCAGATTATTAACCAGGATAATAATAACCTTTCCAAAGCTGTTGAAGTTCTTGATAACTGGAGCAAATATTCTGAGAAACTTTTGCAGTAATGGTCTTTAATCAGGGGAATGTTCAGGACGGTATTGCAGAAGTAATCTGGTGGATACTGGTGAATTATATTGAGATTCTGGCCACTCTCACGGGATTGATCTATCTTGTATACTCAGTTAAAGGAAAGAAATTATTATGGGTTTTTGGCTTAATTACCTCTTTGCTGTATGTATATGTTTTTTTCCGGTCAAAAATTTATGCCGATATGGGGATCAATGTTTATTATGTCATAATAAGCATTTACGGCTGGATCCATTGGAGCAGGCCATCGGATCATAGCAGGGAACTGCCGGTATCAAAATTAAATCCGGCAAAGGGATTGGTTCTGGTATTGATAAGCATCCTGTTATTTGCCGTTATTGCATTTATTTTAATGAACTTTACAGATTCCGATATTGCCTTGTGGGATGCGTTTACAACCTCTCTCAGTATAGTAGCCACCTGGATGCTTGCAAGGAAGATACTGGAACACTGGATAGTATGGATCATTGTTGATTCGGTTTCTGCTGGTCTGTATGTTTATAAGGGATTGTATCCGACCGTCCTGTTGTTTGTTGTGTATACCACTCTGGCAGTTTTCGGGTATTATGAATGGCGTAAATTGTGGAAAATTCAGGAAACGACATAAAGCGGATTATTCTGACCGGACCGGAATCAACGGCTAAGACGGCTCTGGCAGAGCGACTGGCTGCTAAATACAGGACAAGGTACGTTGAGGAATATGCAAGGACTTATGTGAACGGGTTAAAAAGGTCCTACAATTACAGGGATGTATTGAATATTGCTCTGAAGCAGGTTGAGATGCTGTATGAATATTCAAAAACAGGTACTTTACTCTTTGTTGATACCTATCTGATTATTACCAAAGTCTGGTTCCTCAGGAAGTTCGACTACTGCCCCGAATGGATAGATACGGAACTGCGTAAAACCCGGAATGACCTTTATCTCTTATGTAAACCGGACATCCCATGGGTAGAGGACGGCATCAGGGAGAATGGAGGTGAAATGCGTGAAGTATTGTACCGGGAATATGAAAATGAATTGAAACAGGCCGGGTTAAATTTTGTTCCCATAGGAGGAACAGGTGAAGATCGTTTTTTAAATGCCTGTACGGCAACCCGGGATTTTATAAAAGAAGATGATGAAACAACAGGATGATAAAATGGAGATGGTGGCGAAAACTTTTCCCGGACTGGAAGAAGTACTGGCCGGCGAATTAAAACTGCTTGGAGCCAAGGGCATTGAGATACTGAACCGGGCAGTAAGGTTTTACGGGGACAGATCTTTGCTGTACAAAGCAAATCTTTATCTGAGGACAGCTTTGCGTATTCTGTTGCCGGTGCTGAAAGGAAACATCAAAACACAAATTGATCTGTATGCCCTGATCAAAGATTATGAATGGGAAAGACATATAAAACCGGGGATGACCCTGGCTGTGGACACGTTTCTGAATTCATCGGTTTTTACCCATTCCCAGTTTGTATCGCTGAGAGCTAAGGATGCTATAACAGACCGGTTACGGCAGGTATACAACCGGAGGCCGAGTGTTAATAAAAATGATCCGGATGTTTTTATTAATGTGCATTTAGCCAGCAATGCACTGACGGTTTCTCTGGATTCTTCGGGGTACTCACTGCATAAAAGAGGATACAGGAAAGGTAACTTTGATGCTCCGGTCAGTGAGGTACTGGCTGCAGGACTGATCATGCTGACCGGATGGAGAGGGGAAAAGGATCTCTATGACCCGATGTGCGGTTCGGGGACAATAGGTATTGAAGCGGCGCTTATAGCAAGGGAAATACCGCCGGGTATATTCAGAACTCATTTTGGATTTGAAAGACATCTGGATTTCGATGAAGCGCTGTGGAATGACCTTTATGATGATATCCGGGAAAAAGAATGGAATGGAACGATCTATGCAAGTGATATATCCAAACAGGCAATTAAGGTTGCATCCCTGAATGCAAAAAATGCCTCTGTACTGAAGAATATCCTGTACAAAGGGATAGACTTCAGAAATTATCCACCGACAAAAAATGAGGGTTTGGTGATCATTAATCCTCCCTATGGAGAACGAATGGGAGGCAATCAGATGATCAACTTTTATAAAATCATAGGAGACAGCCTGAAGAAAAATTTCACAGGCTCCGAAGCATGGATCATCAGCAGTAATTTGGATGCTTTGAAACATGTTGGATTAAGGCCCGTAAAAAGATATAAATTATATAACGGAGCTCTGGAATGCAGGTTTAATAAATATGAGATTTACCCCGGAAGCAGGAAAAAGAAATTTAGCCAGTGACGCCTCACACTTATATTAGAAATGAAATTCAACGTTTTCGAAGTATTACCAACCAGCTTATTCGTAATTTTATTGTTGACGTGACACCGGTTAAGAAAAGAATTAAGAATTGTTCTCAGGAAAAAAGGAATTGTTATAACAATTTTATTATATTTAACTATAGCATTGGTAAGATTTACCCTTAACAGTTTATGTGCCCTAATTTAAAGTTGTGCAATTGAGATTTTTTCTATATTTGTTGAATTCAAAGAGGATCTTTGCTAACATAAGCTTTATATGAGCTTTAACATTAACGAATATTACACAGACATAAGCAGAGGAGATGTCCTTCTGGCCTACAAAGGAAGCATAACTTCGGAATTGATCAATGAGGTATTGGAAGCAGTGGAAGATAAGCTTCAGGCTCAGCAGGAAGAGGGGAAAACAAGGAAAAAGCTCTATAATGTGCTGGTAGAGAGCCTTCAGAATTTATACCATCACATCGAAGAAACCCACGAAGGAATAGAAGAGGACCTTGATCCTAAATTCGGGATACTGGTAGTTGAGAGAGAAAAAGACGGAGATTTTAAAGTTACAACAGGCAATTTCGTTGTCAGCACAAAGACAAAATTTCTGAAAGAAAAAATTGATAAGATCAATTCTCTTTCAAAAGATGAATTGAAAGACATGTATAAGTTTATCCTGAATCATCAGAAAATATCAGCCAAAGGAGGAGGAGGTTTGGGACTTGTGGATATTGCAAGAAAAACAGGTAAAAAAATGATCTATAATTTTTATCCTTACAATGACAAATATGTATTTTTCGACTTAGCAATTCAGGTTTAATGGACTCAATATTTTTGGTATGGAATCATTGAAAATTGAAGGAACTACTAAAACACCAAATGTTAATTTCGATATAGAGAAAGGAATTCTTGAGATCAAAGGAAGATCTATTCCTGAAAACTCGATCGAGTTTTATAAACCATTGGTTGATTGGTTGGAAGAGTACGCACAGTCTCCTTTATCCAAGACCGAAGTCAATGTTCATCTTGAATATTTCAATACCAGTTCTTCGAAATGTATCCTGGACGTGTTTAAGAAGCTTGAGGCAATTCATAAAAACAGGTATGATGTGCAGATCAACTGGTATTATGAAGAAGATGACGAGGATATGCTTGAGGCGGGGGAAGATTATGAATCGATCATCAGGGTCCCTTTTAAAATGATTGAAATAGTAGACTGATAGCGCAAATAGTATTGATACTGATAAAAGGAGGTTGCCGCAAAGGACAACCTTTTTTTATGTGGTTTCTTTTGTGAATTTCCGGTTCAGATTTTCAAAGGCATCGAGCAATTTCTTCAATCCCCTGTAATAAAGGATGATATAGAAAAGTACCGCCATCAGCCAGATGATCAGGGTATTTACCCAGAACGTCTTATAATAAACACCCAAAAACTTCTTTCGCGGAGCATAAAAATGAGCTTTGATCAGGTTTGATTCGGGATCAAGGTAGATAGGATCGATCTTCTGAATTAATCTGCCCTTGTATTCGACTATTCTTACAGGCTCATTGCTGTTTTCAACGAACTCTGCCAGCCTGTCATTGTGATGATCCCGCTTTTGCTGAATGAACTTTTCTTTACTTTCCGGTGACTTTTGATAAGCCCGGATAATTTCGTCCCTTCTGTCACTGGCCCTGTTGTATATTTTTATGTAAAACCTGTTCACTTTCCGGATATAATCTCTTGTTTCGGTAAGTATCCTGGTGTCTATTTTATCGAGATATAACTTGTCGAGATGTTCGAATTCGATTCTGTCATTGGTAAGCAATTCATCCTGAATTTCGTTCCTTAATAGCTTGAGGTAGTTTTCAATTTTATGTTCTGTTCCTCCTTTGTTGTAATACTTCATGATATAATCCACCTTGTTTTCAAGGTTTTTCACCCAGTAGTATTTTTTGTATTCCGCCACACTCATTATTTTATTCAGCGGATAGAACTGATGCATGTACTCATTCTCGGTAAACTGATGTACCGCCAGGGCTTCATAACCCCAACGGGCAGTCATTATTTCGCCATAGAAAGGAATTTTGTTGGGTGATGAGATCGTCGGATTCAGTTTTTCGTATTTTACAATTACACCACTCAGGATGATCTGCGGGATAACCAGGAATGGTATAAGGATGTAAATGGCAACGACCGTTTTAAAGCTGTCGGAGATCATCAGTCCCATGATATTGGCACTTACCCAGCAACTGAACAAAATAATCCAGTAATGAAGGTACATGCCTTTGATTTCCATGATGGAGTTCCCTACCACAACAAATAGCGCAGCCTGAATAGCAGATAGAACAATCAATACGGTTATTTTGGATATCAGATAACTGGACCAGCTTAAATTCAGGAATGCTTCACGTTTCAGTATTTTTCTGTCTTTGATAATTTCTTCCGCACTTATGGTTAGCCCTATGAATATGGCAACAATGACCGACATGAATATATAGACAGGCAGGTTACTGTTGCCAAGCAGGGTGTAGCCCAGTTCATTCAGCTCACTTTCATTATAATACTTGATGATAAAAGACAGGATGAAAGCCAGGAGAGGTGCTTCCAGAAAATTAATGATCAGGTATTGTGTGTTCACCATCTTGGAAAGTACATCCCGTTTTACAAAGACAATAAATTGCCTGAGTTTATTAGGTATCTTAAAGGATATGCTTGGCACATCATTTGTGGCCTCCGTTTTTGATCGTTGTTGCCCTTTTGCATGTTCAATAAAGTGCTTGTTCCATTCTTTCGGCGATACCTTTCTTCGTTGCGTAAATTTTCCGTATTCATCGAGAATATTGGATTCAACGATATTGAATATCTGTTCGGGATTCACATTACCGCAAACATTGCATTCACTCTCATTGTAATTTGCATAGTGAATTTTCGATTTGAAGTAAACGATGGAATCGATCGGATCACCGTCATAGATGAGGTATCCCCCCGTATCAAGGATCAGCAATTCATCGAACATTTTAAAGATATCGGACGACGGCTGATGGATCACTACAAATACCAGCTTGCCTTTAAGTGACAGTTCTTTTAACAGGTCCATGATGTTTTCGGAGTCACGTGATGACAATCCGGATGTGGGTTCATCAAGAAACAGTACGGCCGGTTCACGGATCAGTTCCAGAGCTATATTCAGTCTCTTCCTCTGTCCGCCGCTTATCATTTTGTTCAGCGGTGTACCTACCTGAACATCTTTGATCTCGAATAACCCCAGACTTTGCAGCATTTTTTCAACCGTGGCAATTATTTCTTCATTTTTGTAATTGCTGAAACATAACTTTGCATTGTAGTAGAGATTCTGAAAGACAGTCAGCTCTTCTATGAGCAGGTCGTCCTGCGAAACATAACCGATCAGACCTTCGATCTTATTCTTTTCGGTATGGATGTTGATGCCGTTTATCGTAATGCTTCCG
>JASFVU010000105.1:0-7617 GCA_050049665.1 Bacteroidales bacterium
TACACTGGAATATACAAATTCGGGTACCAGGTACCTGTCGGAGGCGGTTACCGTAAACGAAGGCTTCACTACCGGAGGGACCGTCAATACCTATTGCGGGAATTATGATCTTACCCTGAATGGCGAAGTAACGTATAATTCCACGGGAACTTTTACTGCCGGCGACAATATCGTCACCTATGGCAGGAACGGGGATCAGCCGGTTATTGCAGGGACTTACGGGGGGCAACTGATAACATCCGGATCGGGTGTGAAATCGATGTCGGGAGATATTACCATTACGGGAATTATCAATGTGAGCGGAACATCGGTTCTTGATCTTTCCGGTCATACAATGACCACCCGGTCGGATATTGACATTCAATCCGGGGCAACTCTTGAAGTTGATGCCGGAGCACAATTGTTGATTTACAATTCGCAAACACTCAGTAATAGCGGAACTTTCCGGATTGAGGGTACCTCTGGCAACAATGCCATAGTAAGCAGGAACGGAGCAACCGGCGGGTATTCGATCGTCCAGCCGGGAGCAGGGGCTGTATTTTATGCCCGCTACTACGAATTCAGCTACCTGAACGGAGGCATCCGGATAACCAGTGGCCAGATCGATAACTCCGGTAATTTCAGCAACGGTTCTTTCCTTAACTGTACCGGCAATGAATATTTAGATATTTCAGGAATCGATATCACGGGTCTGCCTGATGTAAACGAGGTTGAATTCGGCAGCGGACCCACCTACAATGTAAGCCGCACTTCGGGAACCGGATCTGTTAATTTCTCGGACGCTTCCGGAGCTTTGGCCGGCGAAAACTACGATAATGACAACGGCAACCCGGGAACCCTGATCAACTGGTCGTATCCTTCGTCGGTATATTATTCCACGGGCAACGTGCCTGCAGGTCTTACATCGAGCTGGACACGCAACCCTGATGGTACCGGAGGCAATCCTTCCAGTGTTACGGACGGGTTGAATACTCTTGTCGTACAGGACGGCCATACCGTGGTGCTGGATAATAACGGCGATATCGATGTGCTGGTCTTACAGGTCGGGGAAGGCAGTTCGGGTATTTTCCGTATCGGCGCGGATGCCACACAGCGCACCTCCGTAATACGTGAATTACTTGACGTCCGGTCGGGAGGTTCGGTAACAGCAGGGTCATCCGGTTCACCGACCCATGTCATGCAAGTTTACGGGAATATCAATAACGACGGAACCATAAACCTGCGTTCTACCGCTTCCGATGTAGTCAATACGGAAATATACGGTATCAATACGATCATCTACGGCGCTGCATCTCCTGTTTTCAACGACCTGATCTTTAAAACAGGTTGTTCGGCTACAACGGCCATTCCCATTGATGTCAACGGTAATGTGATCATCGAGGCCGGTTCCGAATTCAATGATGACGGTCAGACACATACCGTTGCCGGAAACTGGTCGGTAACAGGCGACGGATACTACAATACTTCGGGAACAATTAATTTCGACGGGTTGGTAAATACAGTCGAAGATAATCCTTCAGCGACATTGATCTCCTTTAACAATATCGTCTTCAGTGGCGGAGGGGCAGGGTCGGTACAGGAAAATACGAATGTTTCGGGGGATGTACTTGTTACGAATAATACCATTGTTTCAATTGCAAATTACAGGATCACCGCTGAGGGCAATTTTACGATCGATCCGGGAGCTGAATATACGCAAACGGCCAATACCACAGATTTTGCAGGTACCAACCCCCAGGATATTGATCTTTCCGGGAACGTAACTTTCTACTATCTTTCCTTTACAAACGGTGGTGCAAATGCCAAAACGGTTACGGGCGATATTAATGCCACAAACCGTGTAACGATCTATGACGGGTCGACTGTTAACGGAAACGGTAACCATACCATCAACGGAGGTCTCAGGATCGATGGCACATGCAATTTTTCAGGTTCCGTAACCCTTACGGGAAGTTCACTGCTAACATACAATGCTTCGAATACACTGACTCTCGGTACGGCTGAGCTGATCATCGACGGAAATGTGACTCTGACGTATGGGGGTGCGGCCACATCGCTGACAGCCAATATTCAAAACAATGTTACCATACAGGGTGGTTATCTGGTCATCAACGATCAGACCCTCCTGGCAGGGCAGGCCGGTTATACCTTCAGGATGGAGACAGGAAGAACGCTTTACTGCCGGGGCACCGACAATTTTCCTTCCGGGTTCGGCAATTACGAACTGGAACCCTCGTCAATGGTAGTTTACGACGCTGCATTCGACCAGATTATCAGGGGAAACCTCACTTACGGGAATATCAGGCTCGGCGGAGGAACAGCCACTGTTAAAACAGCCGACGGTCCGGCGGATATCGACGGTTACCTCGATCTTAACAATGCATCGGTATTCGAATTACAGAATTTTTCTCATACTGTAACCGGCAACATCTATAATAACACGAACAGTTCGATCTCCGGCAGTTCAGGATCGTTAACGCTCGATGCTGCCGATGACAATCAGTATGTCCAGGCATCCGGCACGGGCTTTTATACCTTTAACAACCTGAACGTTACCCTGTCAGGGGCTTCGGCATCGCGGACAAAGACCTTTTATCCGGATTGTAATATTTCGCTGACCGGGGGCAATTTTTCGGTATCCAATGCAGGAGGCTCCGAAGCCATAACACTGATCGTCGATCTGAGGGACAATGGTATCGGCGGAACTCCCGTCGATCTCAGTGCAGGGGAATATTGTCAGATCAATACCAGTCTGCCTGATTTCGGAGCTCAGGTAACCGATAATTTTTCAGGAACCGTCAGTCTTGATGCCAACAGTACCGTTTATTTTTCCCTGAACGGAGCACAAACCATTCCCGACGGATTCCCGTATGGAAATATCACTTTCAACGGGGGCGATAAAACGGCCCGCGGAGCATTGGATATTAACGGCTCTGTTTCACGTACCGCAGGTACCCCTGTTTTTTATGATGCCGGATTTAACCATACGGTAGCCGGCGACTGGTTGCTGAACAATACAGCCTATTATACACCTGCCTCGGCTACGGGAACCATCACATTCGACGGTATTAACCAGGATATTTACGGAGTGAATTTCAACCGCGTGACAGTGTCCAATTCCGGTGTGGCAAATGTGGTTAACAATCTGAATATCTACAGCGATCTGACGGTATATGCCGGTGCTATAATTGATTTCTCCACCCGTAATTTGTACCTGGGAGGTAATTTTGCCGTTCTGGGTGACGGATTGTATACACAAACTACAGGAATACTTACGTTCAACGGAGCTGCAGATCAAACCATCGTATCCAATACCCTGAGTTACCTGGGGCAGGCTGTCGTTGATAAACCCAATGCGGCAGGTTTGCAGACGGTAAGCGTGCTTTCCGAACTTCACATCAGCGGAAATGTTACCCTGTCGGAAGATGCAGGTATACTGGATATTTCAGGGCAGGACGTATATTTTTCCGGAGGCCTGTATGTCAGGGAAAATACCGTTGAACCGGGCCCCACATTTATAGCAACGGGAAGCCTTGCAGTTTTTGATGGAAGCGATGCACAGTATATCCGCAATTACAATACTCTTCCGCTTACTTTTAACGATATTGAATTTACCGGGGCCGGTGACAAAACGATCGATATCGGCGGAGCCGGTTTAAGGGAAATGATCGTGGAAGGTAATTTTACCATCGACGGATCGGTGGTGAATGCCGGAGGTGTGGATATTTATGTCAGGGGCGACTGGGAAAATACCGGTACTTTTCTTCATAACAATGCCCGTACGGTCTATTTCGATGGCAACGACCAGACGATATCTTCTTCGGGTTTCTGGAATCTCGATATCGGCGGTACCGGAACAAAGACATTGCTGGGAAATATTTCCGCATACTCCAATCTTACTATTTCCAGTGCGATTTTCGATGCCGGTAACAACAATATAACGGTCGACGGCAACTGGTCGAATATCAACCCTGCTGCTGCATTCATCCCGGGTACGGGAAAAGTGATCTTCAACGGGGGAAATGCATACGTATATACGGGAGCGGAAACAGGACCGGCAGCAGGCAAAGGCTTCTACGATGTGGAAGTAAACAAAAATTCCGCTACAGCCAACCTGAGGGGACATCTGGATGTTGAAAATACGCTGCTGCTGACATCGGGAAACCTGACGACCGACACAAACAGTATCTGGCTGGCCGGTGATTTTATCAGAACAGGAGGTAACCTGAACCAGAATAACAATGCCAGCATTCTCAGGCTCGATGCTTCGGGAGGAACCCTGACATTCGATCCGCAGGGCGAAAATTTCAGGGGTATTATAGTCGATGCGCCGGGAGCCGTATACAGTGCCGAGAGTGACTTCAGCATCACCAACGTGGACATGCTGATAGAAAACGGTGAATTCCGGCTCAACGGGAACATGCTTACGGTAAACAGCAATTCGCTTTCCATTGAGCTGAACGACGGAATTTTTAATGTCGATTCGGCCGCCACCGTCGAATTCAATAATAACAACCAGCAAATCAATATAAACGGGGGTGTGTTCATGCTTGTGGGAAGTTCAGCCCAACCTGCATCCCTGGTCAGAAATACGGGAACTTTCAGCGTCAACCAGGTATCCGGAACCCTTCATGCCTATAATTATATCGTACGGAACGGCAATATAACCATTACAGGCGGAACGATCGATGCAACCCATAATTTCACCAACGGAACCTTTGCCGACGGTGCCGGGAACGCTTACCTGACACTTACGGGCCTTAATTTCTCCGATTTTAACGTCGATAATGTTGTATTTAATACGGGCCCGACTTACAACGTTTCCCGCACATCAGGTACGGGAGTCATTACTTTCCTGGACGCCTCGGGAGGACTTGCAGGTGAAAATTACGACCAGGACAATGGCGACCCCGGGACCCTGATCGAATGGACCTTCCCGTCAGGTTTCTTCTGGGATGGCGGGGCAGGTACCGAAAACTGGCATGATCCCGATAACTGGTCGGGGAATGTGGTGCCCACAATCGGCGATATCGCTTACCTGAACCATGACTACTTAACCGGGGCCTATAATATCAGGATCACTACTGACAATGCCGTTGCCAAACGGGTCGTTACGGATATACAGGGAGGAAGTGCTATTACACTGTATCTTGAAAACGGTTATGACCTGACCCTGGCAGAACATCTTATGATCGGGACCGGTACGGAGGTAACCGTAAGCGATCTGAATTCAACGATCTTTGTCGGTAAGAACTGGACAAACCAGGGAACATTCAATCACGGAAACGGAACCGTCTGCTTCAACGGGCCTGCCGGAAATTATACGATTGCCACAGGAGGTGTCGCAGCAGGAAAGAGTTTTTACAACCTGCTGATCGATGCCGAAGATGTCATTTACGGTCTTAATGATCCCGCTGATATCGACAACGACCTGACAATAAGCAAGGGTACTTTTAACCTTCTTTCCGGCGCCAACGATATTACGGTTGGGGGCGACTGGCTCATCGATCAGATGAACGGCGGTTCATTCGAATGTTCCACAGCCGATGTGACATTTGACGGAGCAGACCAGAGTATTACCAACGGCACTTTCTACAACTTTATTACGGCCGGCAGCGGAACCAAAACCTTCAATTCCAATATCGATATAGACAATACAATTACCATAGGTACGGGAACTGTATTGGACGGCCAGGCCTATATTCTCTATGTCGGGAACGACTGGTATAACAACGGAGGATTCTCACAAACAGGACTGGGTACTGTGACCTTTGACGGTACTACGAACCAGGTTGTCGACGGAGGAACAAACAGTACTGCATTCAATAACATTTCATTTTTCAACAACGGTCAAAAGATCTTTTACAATGCGTCGGAAGTAGCAGGCTCGTTCACCATAAACGGAGGTTCGGGAATCGTTAATGTCGATGTGTTCCAGGTTACGGGAACCGGCGGGTCGAATACGCTTACCAGTTTCGGAACACTTGAGATCAGGGGGGCTGCCAATTTCCCGCAGGGATTCGAGACCATAAACCTGGCAACGACCAGTACGGTAGATTACCGATCGGACATTGACCAGGATATTTTCCCGACCCAGTACGGTAACCTGAGATTACGGAGTCTCAGCGGCGGTGCAACGGAAAAAACCGCAACAGGCGATCTTGTTATTGCCGGATCTCTGTATATGAGTTATGACGAGGTCACTGTTCTCGATGTGGCCGCTTACGAGTCTTATATTACGCTTACGGGTAATCTGGCGATCAATCCGGGTTGCGATATTATCTGGGGACCGGGCAATTCAACTCTGGAGCATGTCGGCGGCAACTGGAATATAGATGCCGACCTGGACAGTCTGAACCATCTTATTCTTAACGGTACAGGTAACAAATGGATGCAGGGTGACCTTCTCATGGGCGGTAATGTTACCGTTAAATCATCTGTTTACCTGCGCATGTACCGGAACAACAACAGCACTTTGTATCACAGAATGACCGGACATCCGTCCCGTTCGTTTACGCTCGAAAGCGGTTCGAGACTGTACAATACCACTCCCGGAACTGCAGCTCCGGCAGCTCCCGAAGGTTTCGGAACCTATAATATCGATGATAACAGCATCTTTTACCTGAACAGCCCCAGCGGAGTCGACCAGACCGCGTATACCGGTAATTCGATCCAATACGGTATTTTGTACTTCACCAACGATAAAATTGTAACATCCGACGGCCTCGCCGATCTCGATGTCAACGGCGACTTTGATATGAATAATTCCACCTACGAGGATAACGGAAGAAACATTGAAGCAGCCGGAGCTAATATTTACCTTACCTATTATACCCCTTCCTCCTCTTCTGTCACGGTTACAATGGACGGCCTCAGGGACCAGTATATGAGGGATGATCAGGAAAATAACATACTCCTGTCGGCCATCCGTTTTGCCGGAACGGGGATCAAGACCTTCGGAGATGGCAATGACGTTATAACGATCGACGGGGATCTGACTGTCAATTCAGGAGTTGCAGCTACCTCGGCACGTAATATTACCTTCAGCGGTGCCAACTGGACCAATAACGGGATCTATTCCCAGACAGGCAATACCATTGTGTTTAACGGAGCATCCGCACAAACCATAAAGAGCGGAAGTCCGGATCCGTCCAACTATTTCAGGAACCTGGAATTTTCGAATAATTCCGTAAAGACTTTTGTTACCGACGGCGCCGATATCAACGGAAATTTCACGATCAATGAAGGTACGGTCGATCTGGGCAGTCTTTCCCATACCATAAGCGGGCAGGTAACAAATACTGCCGGAGGAACATTGACCAGTGCAGCGGCTGATATCGGATTCGACGGAGGTAACCAGAACATCAATACACCGGCATTTGAAGTCAGCAATGTAACGATCAGCGGAACCGGAACCAAGCGAATGTTTTCGGACTGGACCATAAACGGAAATTTGCTTATCAACAGCGGAACCTACCTGAATACGTCAGACAATGCAGTGCCCACTTATTACGATATTTATATAAAAGGCAACTGGACCAACCAGGGAACTTTTGTCGATAATACCGCAAGTGTAACGTTCAACGGAGCTGCTTCGCCTGTACAGATCACCAGTGG
>JASFVU010000106.1:0-7616 GCA_050049665.1 Bacteroidales bacterium
ATAGGCATCGACATTCCTTATTTCTTTTTTCAGTTCATTCCTGTAACGTTCCGAAAGGCAACCCATGACGTATACCTGTTTCAGTATTCCGTTCTCTTTTGCCTTTACATGACGCAGAATGGTATCGATCGACTCTTCCTTTGCATCTTTAATAAAACCGCAGGTATTGATGATTACCGTATCAGCTTTACTATCGTCGCTATTATAAACCACTTTCAGGCCGTTGGCGTCCAGTTGCTTCATCAACACTTCCGAATCAACAACGTTTTTGGAACACCCGAGTGAAACGATGTTTATGATGTGTTCTTTTGTCCTGGCTTTCATACTCCTGATCTAAAAAATACAAACGAAAAGCAAATCAGAGAGAATATTGTTGGCAGCAGTATTATTTTTTCTTTTTTTCTATATATTCCTCCATGCGTGAAAGAAGACGCCACCATTCTGTTCCATCCTCCTTGAATATTCTGATAGCTCCCGCTCTTACTAAAATTTTCCTTAATTCATCATCATCAAATCCACCCAGGTGCCTCTTTAAAACATCGAATGATCTGTCAGTATAACTTTTATGGCTTAGAAAATGTTTCGCTGTGTTCTCAGCAACGAAATCCGTTTTAAATTCTTCCCTTTTAAGAATTAGTTCTTGCCTGAATCTTTGCCTTTGTAAAAGATAAGATATTAAACCACCTACAATAGTCCCTAATAATGCATAAATGGCTGATTCCATGATTTTATTTTTAATTAGAAGTGATCAATGTGTCAGGAGGACCCGAAATTACTGCCAACAGGATATGAGGATTACAGGCAGACAGGTTCATCAGGAAAAAAGAGAATCTACGAATTCTTCCTTAATAAATACCTGGAGATCTTCCATTTTTTCTCCTATCCCGATGTATTTCACCGGTACCTTGAATTGATCCGATATACCAATGACAACGCCTCCCTTGGCAGTGCCGTCAAGCTTGGTTACGGCAAGGGCATTTACCTGCGTTGCCGCTGTGAACTGTTTAGCCTGTTCATAAGCATTTTGTCCGGTAGAACCATCCAGAATAAGCAGAACTTCGTGGGGAGCGCCGGGAACGATCTTTTCCATTACCCGTTTTATTTTCGACAACTCATTCATCAGGTTGATCTTGTTGTGCAGACGACCTGCCGTATCAATGATCACCACATCCGTATTCCCCGATTTTGCCGATGCCAGGGTATCGTAAGCAACACTTGCCGGATCTGAGCCCATTTGCTGTTTTACTATGGGAACTCCTACCCTTTCAGCCCATATTGTCAGCTGATCGACGGCAGCAGCCCTGAACGTATCGGCGGCACCCAGCAAAACGCTTTTGCCGGCTTTCTTAAAATGGTATGCCAGCTTACCGATAGTCGTGGTTTTTCCGACCCCATTCACACCCACAACCATGATCACATAAGGCTTTGCCGGAAGCTGTGCTTCAAATCCGTTTACTTCTTCGGTATTGTTTTCGGCCAGCAGAGCGGCAATTTCTTCTTTCAATATGGTGTTCAGCTCTTCCGCATTCAGGTACTTATCTCTGGCAGCCCGGCTTTCAATCCGCTCTATGATCCTTAAAGTTGTATCCACCCCGACATCCGATGTAACAAGAACTTCTTCAAGGTTGTCCAGCACTTCGTCATCAACGCGGGATTTACCGACCACAGTCCGGGAGAGTTTCTTAAAAACACTCTCCTTGGTCTTTTCAAGACCCTTGTCAAGGTTTTCCTTTTTCTCCTTTGAAAAAAACGAGAATTTTGCCATGTTTTAAAACTAAAAAAGCTTTCTCAGTCCAAGAAAGCTTCAAAATTAGAGTATATTTTCAAGTTCATTTTGCTTAATCAGCAAAAAAATCTTTTATGTGATCGTTATGAACAACTTCTTCCTGAAACATATATGCTCCTGTCTTGTCAGATTTTACCATTTTAATGCATCTGGTAAAAACCCTTCCTTCTCCTTTTTGCAGTGATGCAACAGCCTTTTTTGCCATAATTCAAATTATTTTATTTCGCGGTGAACAGTCATTTTCTTTAAGATCGGATTGTACTTCTTCAGCTCCAACCTGTCAGGTGAATTCTTCCTGTTTTTTGTCGTGATATATCTCGATGTCCCGGGCATACCGGAATCCTTATGTTCCGTACATTCCAGAATAACCTGAACCCTGTTTCCTTTCTTAGCCATTTCTTAAATAGATTAATAAGATGTTATGTATCCTTTACTCTTAGCCTCTTCCAATGCCTTTTTCAATCCCTTTTTGTTTATGTTTCTGATCCCTGCTGCAGACACACGCAAAGTAATCCACCGGTCTTCCTCGGGAAGATAGAATTTCTTATCAAACAGGTTGGGATAAAATTTTCTCTTCGTACGCTTCTTCGAGTGAGAAACATTGTTTCCAACTGTTGTCTGCTTCCCCGTTATCTGACAAATCCTTGACATTTTATAGCGATTTTTAAAACAGTTCGCAAAGTACGCTAATTTATTTTAATTTTTCAAGCAATTTATTTAATATTTTGCTGATCGCTGATAAGTGTATTTCTCAGCATATTCAGTGCATACAACGAGGCCCTGACAATGTTCCGGTCACGCCGGTTGCCAAGGAGGAATTTCCTGCTGATAACCTTATCCGGCGATGCAATAGCGATCCAGGTGGTACCTACCGGCTTTTCTGCCGAACCACCTTCCGGACCGGCAATGCCCGAAGTGGCAATGGAATAATGGCTGCCGAATCTGTCTTTTATTCCTGTTGCCATCTGTTCAACAACTTGCTTGCTTACGGCTCCATGCAACCGGATATCCTGTTCGGAAACACGGAGTATATTTGTCTTTATATCGTTTGCATAGGCTGTCACCGATCCCTTAAAATATGCCGATGCCCCCGGTATACCAGTTATCAGCCGGGCTATGTTTCCTCCCGTGCAACTCTCCGCTACAGACAGGGTCAGGTTATTTTTCTCAAGCAACCTGCCGACTACAGCCGGCAGAAGATCCGAATCAAAACCATAAATGTGGTACTCTCCGATAAGACCGGTCAGTTCATTTACCTTCCTTTCCAACAGATCCCCGGCACCTTTTTTTTGCGGATCGGTAACCGATAACCTTAAACGCAATATGCCCTGGCCGGGCAGATAGGCAAGCTTCATTTCATTTCCGAGTTCTTTCTCCCATGAATTCAGCTTATCCGCCAGGACCGACTCACCCAGACCCACTGTAAGAATTGTTTTGTGAAGTCCGGGAAGCAATGCATATTCCCGGAACAACAAAGGCAATACCTGTTCCTGCATCAGGGTTTTCATCTCTACCGGAACACCGGGAAGGGAAATAATGATCTTTCCATTCTTACGAAACAACATTCCGGGAGCACAGCCCTGACTATTCGGCAATGCCTCGCTGATCTCAGGAATTTCAGCCTGCCTGATATTCCGCTTTGTCATTTCTATTGTCATGATGGAAAAGATCTTTCTAATGTGATCAAGTGATTCCTGGTGAATGACAAGCTTACTATCGAAATAAGCGGCAAGGGCTTTTTTGGTAATATCATCGTCTGTCGGGCCTAATCCACCTGTAAGTATAACCAAATCAGAATTTTGAACAGAGTTATCCAATGTATTGATAATATCCCTTTCCCGGTCCGATACCGAGTGGATCATCCGTACCCTGATGCCAACGGTATTCAGACTGGTAGCAATGTATGCCGAATTTGAGTCAACGACCTGTCCCAGTAAGATCTCATCGCCTATGGTAATGATATCTGCGTACAATCGAATAAAATTTAATTGTTAATACGGGAAATATTGTTCTTTCATTGCAATTTATCTGCACGAAATATTGCAATAAGCATGTACTTCCTGTCAAATAAACAGACAAAAATAATGAAATCGGTGAGACTATGATCCCCGATGCCGGAAACGAAATGATACCGGATCACCGGACCTTGTTCCTGCCGGAGTTGATGCCTTACCGGCGGGACAGTTCATTTTTGGTATAATGCTACACGGAAAAAGAAAATCCGGCCTTCACAAGACAGCCGGATTAAAGAAGCTCAATGATAAATGTACGTCCGATACCAGTGATGTGTCACACTTAATATTGAGAAATGAAATTCAATGATCGTAAAGTATTACCAAACATTTTATCCGTCATTTCATGGTCGACTTAACACTAGAGCCCGGAACAATCTGCTTCATCGATCTGATCCTGGTATTCCTGTCTCTGTGCAGGAGTAAGTCCCGTAGAACAACCGTTCAGATAGTTTTCCAGGGCCTGAACATAAGCCTCACATTTTTCCTGGCTCGTCGGGTCCAGACTAAACTCGGTTATTGCCGCGGAAAGATCATCTACCAGTTCATCACAATTGTCTCCCCCGTCCAAAACATCCTTGGTTTTCTTGCATGAAGACAAAGAAAAGATCAGCATGATCAGAATAAACGGAATCAGTATTCTGTTAATTTTTTTCATAGCATCTGTTTTTAATTAAACAAAGTCCGATGGTGTATCGTGTTCATTCAACAATGAAAATACGCAGGATCATGACATTTTGAGTGATGATATTAGTAAAACGCCCTGCTCATTGAGTATCCCTGAACTTCTGATTAGTATCTGCCGGAGAAAAATCCAAAATTGGTATACCAGCCGGAACGGGCAGTCTTTATTTCTTTTTCAGCGCCCGTATTCTCTGGATCAGCGTTGGGTGGGAATAATGGAAAAACACATAAGCCGGATGCGGGGTAAGGTTACTCAGGTTCCTTGAAGAAAGTTTTTTCAGGGCGCTGATCAGGTATTCTGCACTGTAATGCTTTTTCGCAAAGCGATCAGCCTGGTATTCATGAGACCGTGAAAGAAGGTTCAGGGCCAGTCCCACAACCGTGGATATCGGACTGTAGATGATCCCGAACGCCAGGATGACCATGTGAATGCTATGCACCTTGGCTCCCAGTGCCCATGACAACATCGGGTTTACTGTGAAGAGCGAAAACACATAAAGCGTGATCCCTGTTTGCACAACGCCCAGCAAAATATTCAGTCTGGAGTGTTTCTTCCTGTAATGGCCGATTTCATGTGCCAGCACAGCAACTATCTCGTTAGTGGTCAGGTCATCGATCAGGGTATCGTACAAAACGATCCTTTTCCTGGAGCCAAGTCCCGTAAAATAGGCATTTGCCTTGGTAGAACGTCTGGAACCGTCAATGACATATACGTCGTCCAGTTTGAAACTTACTTTGGAGCAAAACTTACTGATGGCATTCCGCAGAGGTCCTTCCTCCAGAGGTGTTTGCCTGTTAAACAGAGGAACGATGAGCGTTGAGGCAAACATATTCATAAACAGCATTACACCTGAAACGGCAATCCAGGCATAGATCCAGAACATTTCATCCGTAAGAAGGTAAAACCAGATGATCAATGCGGTCATTCCTCCTCCAAACACTGCTGCAAGGAACCATCCTTTGAACTTATCGAGAAAAAAGGTGGACAGTGTGGTCTTGTTGAACCCGAATTTTTCTTCTATAACAAAAGTATCATACAAGGCAAAGGGTGTATTCAGCAAGTCGGACGCCAGCATAATGAAAGCGAAGAAAAGCAGTGCCACAAGAATCGGATTTGAAGTGATGGTGCGTGTGAGCTGATCAACGTAACCGAATACATGAAAAACCAGGATGCTCACGATCAGAATAAAGCTATACGTACTTGTAATAAACGAAAATCTCTCATTTACCTTTTTATACTGTTGCGATTGTTCATACTGGTCAGAATCATATACATCTTTCACTTCATCGGGAAGTTCCGTATCGTATTTTTTGGAATTCAGATACGAAAGTGTGCGCTCGAGGATAAAATTAAACCCGATGATGCTCATAATGAGAATAAAAGGAGCATTGTACCCGCAGGAAAGATGATGTTCCCAAAGCCCTTTGAAAAACCTGGCAATAAAAAGAATGGTCAACATTGCATTCGTTTGTATGAGCATCTCAATTTTAGAGAAAGCCAAAAATAGTAAAATACTTGTATTAATCTTATCAGAAACCGGTAAACATTAAAGTATCTGTTTTGCCAGTCTTGCATCGGATTCCCGGGAGATCAGAAGGGCATGAAACTTCCGTAAATAATAGAATTCCTGATATTTTGATTTCCCGGACACCATGTACGGTGTTCCTGCAATATCAAATAAACCGGTTTCTATTGTAAGGTAGGGTTGTGGCCGGATATGGTACCGATCTAAATTTATATATAAAATCGCCGGTAGGCAGGAAAAGTCTTCGTTCAGGAAAAATAGTTTTAATTTACCAGACACCATGTATGGTGTCCCTACAATACCAAATAAACTGATTATTATTGCAATGTAGGGTCACGATACATCGTGACCGGAATGCAGTATTAATCAAATTTATTTATATAACAAATAATGCAGGAAAGAAAAATAATTCGATTAAAAAACTATGATTATACAACACCTAATCTTTATTTCATAACAATTTGTACAATGGGTATGGAACCTTACTTTGGTAGGGTGTTAAACAAAAAGATGGTTTATTCAGCAATAGGTGAGAAAGCAATACAAAATTGGTTGAAAATTCCAGGTTTATTTAACAAAATAAAATTGTATGATTTTATAGTCATGCCGAATCATGTTCATGGTATCCTTGAAATAAGGAGATCTCCATATAGCAACCAAAACAGTAAATCAGCAAGTAATAAATTTGGAGCACAGCCAAAAGGATCACTGCCTGTAATAATTGGACAATATAAATCTTCTATCACTAGATGGTGTAACAGGAATCGTTTCTCATATTTTGCATGGCAACCAAGGTTCTATGATCGGATAATCAGAAATCGCCATGAATTCTACAGAATACGACAATACATTCTCAAAAATCCGGCAAAATGGACAGAAGATGAATACTACACCAACAAATAATTCAAAATATATTTCATGTATTTATCTGGAACATATTTCTGGTAATGGCGGACACCATGTATGGTGTCCCTACAATATCAAATAAACCGATTATTATTGCAATGTAGGGTCACGATAAATCGTGACCCGAATGCAGTATTAATCAAAATTTATAAAAGAATCTATACAGGAAACCCCTGCTAATCCGCATCTTTCGGCTTGCTGTTAAGTTTTCATCGCCCCGCAAATGCTCAGCACCTGTCCGCTTACATAGGATGAGAGATCCGAAGCTAAAAACAGGCAGACATTTGCCACTTCTTCAGGGGTGCCACCTCTTTTCATAGGGATGAATTCTTCCCAGGCTTTGCGTTGTTCTTCAGTCAGAATGGAGGTCATTTCAGTAATTATAAAACCCGGTGCCACGGCATTGCAGCGGATATTCCTGGAACCCAATTCCTGGGCAACCGATTTGGTAAAGCCGATAATCCCGGCTTTTGAGGCTGAATAGTTAGTCTGACCTGCATTTCCGTGAACACCAACAACAGAACTCAGGTTTACGATTGAACCGTTTTTGTTTTTCAGCATGGTCCGCTGAACGGCTTTTGTAAAGTTGAATACCGATTTCAGGTTCACCCTGATCACCGTATCCCATTGTTCTTCTGTCATACGCATAAGAAGCGTATCCATGGTAATGCCTGCATTGTTAATCAATATATCGACAGTTCC
>JASFVU010000107.1:0-7586 GCA_050049665.1 Bacteroidales bacterium
CTTCTGCTGAGTATCTGTGCCAGGCGTTCGATTTCTTTTTCTCTGCCCACAATGGGGTCGAGCTTATCTTCTTCAGCAGCTTTTGTCAGGTCGATACCAAAATTATCCAGGACGGGAGTCTCAGAACTTGATTTTGATGAAGATTCCTGTCCGCCACTGCCTTTCCCGGGACCAAACGTACTTCCGGGTTCGTCCTCTTCATGGGGAAATTCGGCCCTTGTTTCAGTTTTTTCTATGGATTCACTGGTATCTTTTTCCAGTTCCTTGCGGACATTGGTATAACTGATCTCATGTTTTTCAAGCACCCTTGAAACAGTACTGGTCTCATCCTTTAGGATGGCAAGAAGCAGGTGTCCTGTGTCGATGGTGGTCTTGCTGAGCGATTTTGCCTCGAGGTATACCAGCTTCAGGATCCTTTCGGAGGATTTCAGCAAAGGTATGTTTTCGGTATTGGTGACTTTTATGGGACCTGAGGGGTTCAATGAACTTTCAATATCCTTTCTCAGTTCGTACAGGTTTGATCCGAGGGTAACCAGCACATCAATGGCTATTCCTTCCCCTTCACGCAATATACCGAGGAAAAGATGTTCGGGTCCGATCTCTGTATTACCAAGCCTTATAGCCTCTTCTTTGCTATATGATAGTACATCTTTTATTCGTTGTGAGAATTTTGCATCCATACAAAATTAATTATTCGTTCTTATACCAGTTTTTTCAGCGCTTTGATACGTGCAAATATACTAATAAATAACAACGTTTTATAAACACTTTTTGTTGATAATTACGAGGTGATTTTTATCATTTTCACACCATAAATATCTACTTTAGCCTGCGCATTTTCTAATAAATTTAATATTATTTTTCCACAAATAAAATCTTATTAAAATTAACATGGCAGAAGGAGAGAGAATCATAAAAATCAACATTGAAGAGGAAATGAAGTCTGCCTACATCGATTATTCGATGTCGGTTATTGTTTCGAGAGCGCTTCCTGATGTGAGAGACGGACTAAAGCCGGTACACCGCAGGGTGTTGTTCGGCATGTCGGAGTTGGGGGTCATGGCCAGCAGGCCGTTTAAGAAATCGGCCAGGATAGTGGGAGAGGTGCTGGGAAAATACCATCCTCACGGTGACGGTTCGGTTTACGATGCCATGGTGCGTATGGCCCAGGAATGGTCCCTGAGGTATCCCCTGATAGACGGACAGGGAAATTTCGGATCGATGGACGGTGACAGTCCTGCAGCCATGAGGTATACCGAGGCGCGCCTGCAGCGCATTGCGGAAGAAACTCTTTCCGACATAGAAAAAAATACAGTTGATTTCCAGTTAAACTTTGACGATACTCTCGAAGAACCCTCCGTATTGCCGACCCGTATCCCGAACCTGCTGGTAAACGGAGCATCGGGGATAGCGGTTGGTATGGCCACCAATATGCCGCCTCACAATTTGCTTGAAGTGTGTGACGCTACAATAGCTTATATCGACAACAGGGAAATTACCATCGAAGAACTGATGGAGCATGTAAAGGCTCCCGATTTTCCCACAGGAGGGATAATCTATGGTTACAACGGCGTAAAAGAAGCCTATGAGACCGGCAGGGGAAAGATCGTTTTGCGTGCAAAGACAGATACTGAGATCAGCGCTTCCGGAAGGGAGACCATCGTGGTGACGGAAGTGCCCTACCAGGTGAACAAGGCAGAGATGATCAGGAAGATCGCCGAAATGATCAATGAAAAGAAGATCGAAGGCATTTCTTATATCAATGACGAATCAGACAGAAAAGGGCTCAGGATCGTGATCATTCTGAAAAAAGATGCCCAGTCGGGTGTGGTCCTGAACAAATTATTCAAATACTCCCAGCTTCAGACCAGCTTTAATGTAAATAACATCGCCCTGGTAAAAGGAAGGCCCAGGATGCTGAACCTGAAACAACTGATCGGATACTTTGTCGACCACAGGCACGAGGTGGTTGTCAGGCGTACTCAGTATGATCTGGATCAATCACTGAAAAAAGCCCATATTCTGGAAGGTCTGATCATTGCAGTTGACAATATTGATGAAGTTATTGCGCTGATTCGCAGTTCAAAAACACCTGATATTGCACGTGATGGTTTAATGAAGAAATTTGAACTGACTGATATACAAGCGAAAGCAATACTTGATATGAGGCTGCAGAGGCTTACCGGTCTGGAAATAGAGAAGTTGAAGCAGGAGTATGATGAGGTGATGAAACACATTGAATACCTGAGAGAAGTGCTGGGCAGCGAGGATTTGAGGATGAAGATCATCAAGGAAGAGCTCACGGAAGTCCGGGATAAATATGGGGATGACAGGCGTACGGAGATCGTGCCAAATGCAGAAGAGTTCAATCCGGAAGATTTTTATGCCGACGATGATATGATCATCACCATTTCCCATCTTGGTTACATAAAGCGCACACCGCTCACCGAGTTCAGAACGCAGAATCGCGGTGGCTTCGGAAGCAGGGGAAGTGATACGCGTGATGAGGATTTCCTGGAGCATATGTTTCATGCCACTATGCACAACACCATGCTTTTTTTTACGGAAAAGGGCAAGTGTTTCTGGCTGAAAGTATACCAGATTCCCGAAGGAACGAGAACATCAAAGGGAAGAGCCATTCAGAACCTGATCCATATTGAAGGAGAAGATAAAGTTAAAGCTTTCATTAATATAACCAACATAACTGATTATGAGTATCTTAACAACAACTATATTGTTTTGTGCTCAAAACAGGGGATTATCAAGAAAACGGCTTTGGAAGCTTATTCACGGCCGCGGCAGAACGGCATCATTGCGATCAATATCAGAGAAAACGACAGTCTGTTGCAAGCCAGGCTGACAAACGGAAATAATCACCTGATACTGGCAATAAGGTCGGGAAAAGCCATTCGCTTTCATGAAGATACTATCAGGCCGATGGGCAGAAATGCTTCGGGGGTCATAGGAATACGTTTGAAAGATGAGAACGATGAAGTGATCGGGATGGTTTGTGCTGAGCCGGAAAAAGAAGATACCACCATTCTCGTGGTTTCTGAGCGTGGTATCGGAAAGCGGACATACATAGAAGATTACAGGATCACAAACCGGGGAGGGAAAGGAGTGAAGACCATCAATATTACCCCGAGGACGGGAGACCTGATATCCATCAAATCGGTAACCGATAACGATGATATCATGATCATCAACCGTTCCGGTATTACCATCAGGCTTGAAGTTGAAAAGATCCGGATATCGGGGAGGGCAACCCAGGGAGTCAGGTTGATAAACATTCGTGAGAACGACTCAATTGCTGCAGTAGCGAGCGTTTTAAAAAATAGTGATTTGGAGGAAGAAGAAGGAGAATCTCCTGATCAGCCGGACACAGATGAAACCGGAGGTGAATAACGAAAATTAATACATAAGATTTGTTAATACCCGTGATTTATTAAATTTGCCTTACAGAATACCGTCTGGCAAATTTTTTGCATTGTAATTTGAATTAAATAAAATAGAACATGAAGAAATTAACCTATTTATTTGTTGTAATTTTTCTTACTTCAGCAGCAGGATTAAAGGCTCAGACAGCCGAAGGTACTCCTGATGCAAATTTCAGTATTTACAAAAGCAAACTGAGAAAGAGCGAGGAGAACCTGACCGATGAAAAGAAGAATGCCAAGCCGAAATTCTGGGAGGACAGGGCAGAGCTTATGATGGACATTTTCGAATTGCACAGGGAACATATTGGTCAGGGTACACAGAAAGTGCATGTGAAACTTCTTTATGGTGATCCGATTGAGGTTGAATCCTGGCAGGGAGAGGACGGAAGTTCATATGAAAAATACAAGTTTGAGAAAATAAACATTCTCTTCAAAGATGATGTATTGGAAAGTTTTGAGGAAGTTGATGTCCTTTACGATCAGCCGCTGCCGGAAGCTCGTCGTTCGCTTGAAAAGACCCAGGAACTGGACGTGAACAATAAGATGGATAAAAAGGTAAAAGAAGATTACGACCGGCTGAAACAATTGTTTGAAAGACTGGCCATAGAAGAATTCTTCAGCGAAGAGTATGCAGCTTCTTTTAAAGCATTCAAAGCGATCAGGGAAATCAATGAGAAGCCTATTATGGAAGGTCTTGTTGACACAACACTGATCTATTATGCGGGCATGGCTGCATCGAGAGCGGAACTGACGGATGAAGCGATTGAGTATTATGAATTGGCCAGGAGTTACGATTATCCGGAACCGGATTTGTATGTTTTTCTCAGGAATAAATACTGGGAATCAGGCGATACGGCCAAAGGACTTGAAGTATTAGTTGCAGGATTTGAAAAATTTCCTGATAACCAGTCCATTTTGATCGAGTTGATCAACTATTATCTTGTTGCCGGCAAATCCCAGGAAGCGCTTGATTATCTGGCGATCGCACAGGAAGACGATCCGACGAATTTGTCTTATATATTTGCCGAAGGAACTTTATTAGATAAACAGGGGAAAACGGAAGAGGCTCTGGAATTGTATCAGAAATGCATTGATATGGATCCGGAATATTTCAATGCTTATTACAATATCGGTGTGATGTATTTCAACAAAGCTGTAGAGATGTATAAAGAAGCAAATAGTATTGCGGACCCGGTTGAATATGGCAATGCAAAAGATAAAGCGGATGAGGTATTGAAAAAATCATTGCCATTCATGGAGAAGGCCAACGAAATTGCCGAAGCAAATACCGACTGGCCAAAGGAATATAAAGAAAAGAACGTTACAGAGACGTTGGAAACCCTCAAGACATTGTATTATCGTCTGCAAATGACCGATAAGTATGAAGAGGCAAAAGCTCAATTAGGAGAAGAATAAAGTATTGTTAATAATGATATAAAAGGGAAGGGAGGATTTTTTGTTCTCCTTTCTTTTTGTTTGTTCTACTTAACATAATATTAATTATAGGACAAACGCAGAGAAATCGCGGCCACGTGTGGTTAACATAATTTAAGTACTAAGACCCCGAGCACTCGGGGCTCTGAGTACGGCCCCGAAATTATGTTAAAGCAAATTTTCGGTGTCCTATTCGCATAGTTGCTCAGAAACTTTTTGAATTTTAAAACCTCAGACCTTTAAGCAAATTTTCCTCCGCCCACAGAAAAACCAAATTCGTCAACTATAATAAATATTATATTAAATATCCGCTTCTCGTTGCCTGGATGTAACATTCGTTCAGAATGATACATTCGCTTAGAAAAACCTAAATAAAGGCTCCTCGTTAACCTATTGTCCCATAATTAGCACTATATTAAGTAGCCGCTCGGCCAGCGCCAAAGCTTGTAAAAATATTTCTTCAAAAAAAATAAGAAATATTTTTAGCTGCACTTCCACAGCCTCAACGCCGGCCGCACAGCTATACATCATTAATGCCCACCGCACTTTTTAAGTTCTTTATAGCTTAATTGCTTATAGATGAGATATTTGACACTTAAACCGCAAGAGTATACGCAAATTACTCACCGTTTTATTGATTTTAATTGTGTTCGTGAACCGCTGAAACGCGGTTTCGTACCTCAGTTTGCTATACACTTGCTTGCATTACGGTATTCCCCTACCGTTTAAAATAAACCTTATTTGTATTTAACATAATAATGTTATATAGGATTCCTTCAATTTCTCTTATTGCCCTCATGCCGGGCGGCACTTCCTTTTTTCTTGATAAAAAAGAAGCAAAAAATCAAGAAGAAATAATGCTTCTCCCCGCCCTGGTCAATAGCAACAAAAATCACAAAACGAGAATGCCAAGCACTTTTTGGATTTTTCTAGCTATTGCCCATTCCCTCCTGCTCTGGCCCGCTATTTCTTCGGGCTTGCGCGCAGGTAAGGATAAGTTTTACGAAATAAAATTAGAATAATGTACATTTGAATAAATATAATTTGTTATGGATTCTGTTATTTATAAAAGTTTGAGTGACACAATTTACATTACTGATTCGATAATTAATGACACTATTTACTATGTTGATATATCTCCTATCAGTAAAATTGACTCAATATCTAATTTATCAGGTATAATCATTGGTACTTGCGCAATAATTGTGGCTATTGTATCCATAGTACTAACTTATAAGTACAATAAAAGAAATTTAGACGAAACAATCAAGCATAATAAAGCTTCGGTTAAACCTCTTCTACACATATCAGTTAATAGAGACAATCATAATACCTTTAAATATACCTTATATAACTTTGGTTATGGGCCTGCATTAGTTGATAAACTAGAATATTCATTTCAAGGAGAAGTTTCAAATAGCATGGATAAGCTAATCAATAAACTCTTACCACGTCTTCAAACTAAAACACCTCTTCAAGTAGATTTTAATTCTGTTGAATACCGACCAATGTCTGTGATACCAGTGAATAGCTCTAGAATTATCGTAGATATTACTGTAAAAGATCAGATTTATATTGATTCATTTATCAAACTTCTAGAAAAGATTGAGGTTAAGTTTTTCTACAGTGATTTGTATGGAGAGACATATCAAGGTATATTTGAGTTTAATGTAAAATGAAATCTAATAGTATATTTCTAGCTATTAGTCATTCCCGCACGTTCTATTCCGCTATTTATTTGGACTAGAACACTATTATAACTCTATAATAATGCTTGTCTTATTGGTCTTTTTACTAGAATGTTGATATTTTTATCAACATTGTGTTGATATTCAACTCAACATATTGTATATTTGTAGCATGGAAAAAACTTTTGGACAATTATTTAGGGAATTAAGACGCTCAAGATCAGTGTCTCAAAGATATCTAGCAGAAAAAGTAGGTGTCGATTTTTCTTACATTAGTAAAATTGAAAATGATCGATTACCCCCTCCCTCTGCTGATACAATTGAAAAAATAAGTAGTGTTTTAGAAATTCCTAATGAAATACTCCTGTCATATTCAGGAAAGGTTAGCCAAGGAATTAAAGCTCTTATTACTTCTAAGCCAGAAGTAGTTAAGTTTTTAAATGAGGTTAAACAGCTAAACCTTACAAGCTCTGATTGGGAGAATCTTACAACGCATTTAAAAAGTCTTAAATGATTCAACTTACTCTATTTGATATTGATAAATCTGATAAGAAACAAAGTTTATCCAAAAGAAAGATAAAATGGTCTTATTCAAAGAGAGAGTTTCTTCGTCAATGTCTTAGAAAATATTATTTCCATTATTATGGCAGTAACTTGAAATTAGCGCTTAAAGAAAAACGAAAAGAAGATATAAGATATTATAAGAGTTTTTCTAATAAATACCTAGTATTTGGAGACATCATTCATAAAATAATTGCATATAGAATTCTTCAATATAAGAAGGGCAATAACTGGGACGAAGCAGCAATTAAAAGTTTCGGCTATTCAAAAGTTAATGATGCAATTATTGCATCTGAGAATATAAATAGAAATAAAGAATTTTCAGAACATGATAATATTTTTATGGAAATAATCTTTAATGAAGAATCTTCTGAAAAATTAAGACAGGAGGGTTATGCCAAAATTGATAGTTCAATAGAAAATTTGTATAATTCATCTAATTTTAATGCATTAGTTCATGGATCTT
>JASFVU010000108.1:0-7585 GCA_050049665.1 Bacteroidales bacterium
GTATCGGCAGTCGATTGTATTTGCAGCAGTCACGGGTATTAACAATGAAAACAGGATTTAATCCTTTTGTCGGTTATCTGTCAGATTTTCAGTTCTCATTATATTTTCGAACCGGGTGTTGCTGATGGGATGGTGACTGATAACTTCCCCATTGTACATAACGCAAAATGTTCCGAATGGTCCGGGTGTTTACTGAACGGAATCCGAATCATCCAATTCTGCCAGGTTGGCATTTATATTCAGTTTTTTTGATCAGGATTTACCGGCCGCAGTTCATCATTTGTATTGTCATTTCAAGACAGGCAGGCAGGGGAGTATAAACCGTTTCTTATGATAATTGCGGGATAAAGACGTATTTCCCCTTGTGCTCAACGGCCCGCAGGTCGTCGTGAAAGATCTCGTTCACCAGCGGATGTTCCCATGGATTCTCCTGTTCTACCATGTGAGCAGTTTTGTTATGGATGTAAATGAACCTGTTGCCAAAAAGGTAAGCCATATTCGGTTCATGCAAAACAGCTACTACGGTTACGCCTGATTTTACCAGTTGTTTGATCATTTTGATAATGCGTAACTGATTATTGTAGTCGAGGTGACTGATGGGTTCGTCCATGAGAAGGACATCGGGTTGCTGGGCAAGTATCCGTGCGATCATTACCAGTTGTTGTTCGCCTCCCGATAACTCGGAATAGATCCGGTTTTTCAGGGAATATATGCCTGCCATTTCCATGGCTTTAGCAGTCTCATATTCATCCTGTTTTTTTGGCAGATAACGGATATAAGAAGCTCTGCCTGTAAGCACGACTTCCTTTACTTTAAAAGGGAACACAGCTTTATGATGTTGTGCCAGAAATCCGATATATCCGGCCCGTCTTAAGGGATGCAAACGCTTTAATTCTTTGCCCTTTATTTTGATACTTCCCGTGTGATAGGGGACAATTCCTCCTATATTGCGAAGCAATGTTGATTTGCCGGAACCATTCTTCCCCATGATCACCGTGAATTCATGTTCCGCAATGTTGCAGTTTACATTACTCAGAACCGCTTTGTCCCGGTGATATCCGAATGACAGATCCTTTACGGTTATGATGAAGGAATTGTTTACTGTTGCCATCCTACATTTGTTTTTTTGAGTAACCAGATAAAGAAAGGTGCGCATAAGAGCATGGTAAATACCCCGATGGGTATTTCAAAGCCTTTAAAGGAACGGGATATATCATCGATGATCACCAGAAAACTACCCCCCAGAATGAAGTTCAGGATCAGGGTGGTCCTGTTGTTTACCCCGAAAAGCATGCGCACAACATGAGGGATTATCAGTCCGTACAGGCCTATAATGCCTGATACGGCAATTACAGCGGAACTCGCCAGTGTAGTCGCAATGAGAATCCACACTTTCATACGGTTTGGGTTCAGTCCCGTTGAAATGGCTTCTTCATCGCCAAGGGCAAGAACATTCAGCTTCCACCGGAGAATGAAGAGTACGGCTAATCCCGCTATTGCCGGCAACAGAACCAGGTTCAGCTTGTTCCAACTGGCGTTGTGAAAGTTGCCCATGATCCAGTGCACAATGCTTTGCAGTTTGAACGGGTCGCTGATGATCTGCACGATGGTAAGCAGGGCTGTAAAGATCCCGTTTGTTATTATTCCCGAAAGGATCAGCGAAACAATGGAAACCTGCTTGTTCTTTCGTGCCATAAGATAACTTAATCCGACGGCCGAGAGGCCGAAAATAAATGCCGAGAGCTGAACCGGAACGATCACTACTGCCATGGCTAATGCTGCTCCGAAAGCAGCTCCCGAGGATAATCCCAGGATATACGGATCGACCAGCGGGTTTCGGAAAATTGCCTGCATGGCAGAACCCGAAACAGCCAGAATACCGCCTGTGAGAAACACCAGTAAAATTCGTGGCAGCCGGACATCCAATACGATTGATCCTGTAATTCCCGACGATGCTTCATGGGAATGGAAGAGTAGGGAAACGACCTTCTGAAAAGAGACATTTTCCGATGCACCTATGAACAATGAAATGATTATAACCGGAACAGGTAAAAGAAAGGCTATATTTCTGCGGGAATTCTTCATTTAGTGCAATGGTTTACCGTACAATTCCACATACATTTTTTTCAGTATCACACCAGCCGGATAAGGGTCGGTCGTACCGGGAGAATAAGCCCAGTTACCAATTAATCCGGCCGGATATTGCATTTTCAATGTCCAGAAATCGCAGGCAAATACTTCCGGCAGTTCATAGACATGTTTCTGTTTAACAGCCTTTAATCCCTGCAATACAGGATGCTTCAACACATCGTCCGGATCAAGCCTTTCGTTGTGCCACATTACGATCAGGTCGGGGTCCCAGTCATAGATCTTTTCAATGCTTACCGAAACATGCTCCGGTTGTAAATTGCACGCGTTTACTGTACCGGCAATGGTCAGAAGTTCGTTTACCGTGCTGTTTGATCCCGATGTTTCGGTTATTCCCTGTGCCCACATGAAATAAACTTTTTTCGGATTTTTACGGTTAAATTTTATCCGAAGAGAGTCAAGATTATTCCTGGTTTGCTGTATAAGGCTGTCAGCTCTTTCCCCGCAGTTCAGCAATTTCCCGAAATCTTCAATTTCTTTGTACACGTCATTGAAACTCTGCAGCATGACCGCATACACGGGAATTCCAAACTGTTCGATGTTATCAATGGCCCCGGTTTGCGATGCCCATAGAATGACCAGATCGGGATTCAGGCCGATCACCTGCTCGATGCTTATGAAATCCCAGTTTCCGGGAACGGGTAATTCTCTGTTTTGTATCCGGGGATCAAGCCGTGAATAATACTTAAACAGCCCTTTATCATAAACACTTGAGGGTATCCCCGTTAGTTTTTCTTTTTGTTTTAACATATAGATGCCCGACAATGCGCTTTCGATCAGACAGACAACTTTCTTTGCCGGTTCATCCAGGCGCACTTCTTTTCCCCTGAAATCGGTCACTATAACGGGGTCATTAGCTTGTTTGTTTTTTGCCGGATATGAACAGGAGTTCAGGACCAGCAAAACCAGTATGGCATATTTCTGAAAAGATGACATAATCCGCTAATGGATCTTTCGTACGCAAATTACCCTCTTTTTTAAAGAATTATTGCAAAAAGAAAAAATTTTTCTATTTGAAGCTCACTTTAAATCCACCGGTTACTGCGATCCCCGTATTTTGAAATTGCCAGGGCATTTCATATCGATTATCGGTCAGATTGTATATTCTGAAAAAAACATCCAGGTTGAAATGTTCCTTATCAGCAATCATTTGAGATATATACAGGTTTACCAGTGCACCCGGTGTAAATTCCTGGCGGCCTGATTTGGAACTGCTGTCGTAATATCCGTCATTGTAGTTCAGGACGGGATTTATTGTCAGTCCGAAATCAGCAGAAAATAAAATTCCTGCATTAGCAACATGAACGGGGGCAAAAGGAACTGTTGCACCGTCCTGATCGGTATCGATATCATTTTTGATCGTGGTTTTCATATAGGTATAATTTACAAACCATGAAAAGTTTTTATTGATCACCTGTTTTGCTTCGATCTCGAAACCACCGGAGCTGGTACTTCCGGCATTGACCGACTGGGTTTGGGACGGGTCTTCACTCACGACATTTTCAATAATGGCATCATCGACGATCATGTAGAATCCTCTCAGTGAAAGATCCAGTGAAGCAATTAATGTCAGGTTTACCCCAACATCACCCCCTGTTCCCGATTCGGGTTTAAGATCGGGGTTTGGCAGCTGTCCATGCATGCCTGCAACACCCCTGTCATCAAGGCTGATCGTGCCTCCCATTGATTTTAAGCCGGGAGGCAAAAAGCTGTTCCCGGCATTCGCAAATAATGATGCGAAGGTTGAAATTGTATATTTTGCCCCTGCGCTCCATAACAGGTTATTGTATTCCGTTATGCGGTCGCCGGGGTTGCCGCCGCTTATCAGATCGATAGTGGTCCGGATGTAATTGTACCTCAGTCCGCCACGGACTGTAAATCCGCCAAAGCGCATTTCTTCCTGAAGATAAACGCCTGTTTGGAACGCCCTTGATTTATTACCGTACTGGTCGTACCCGAGCAGCGGATCGGACCAGGTGTAATATTGTGCATTCTGATAGTCGGCACCAACAGTGAGCAGATGGCCGCTCCCATGTTCCCAGGTCAGGTTGGCGTCGACAGGAATGATCTTTTGGTTTGCACCATTGTCTGAGACAAGGCTGTCGATCTCGTTATAGTTGCTTTCCTGCCAGGTGCGGTCGTAAATTCTCATACCGGCCGAAGCACTGAATGTTAAAGCTTCCGTAATTTCAGATGTCTGAGATATGTTTACCGTGGTATAATCGTGTTCAAATCCTCTGTAGATCCTTCCGGCATCACCCTGGTGCCTGGTCTTGTTCAGAAAAATACTCAGTTTGTTTTTCTGCCCGGTTCCGTAGAAATAATTTACCCCTGTATAAAGTTTCAATTTTTTGTATTCCGGGTCCTTGTGCATGTTCAGCCATGAATCTTCCGTACCATAATCCGTATAATCGGAATTTTCAAAATTGATTCCGGCAAAATAGTTCAGGTTTTCTCTGGAATCCTGATGGTATGCCTGCACATTTAAGGTATTGTAAGAGCCATACGAGGTAAGCAATTGTGATTCTCTTTTTTTGATGCTTTCTTTCAGGATAAGATTTACCGTTCCGGCGAGCGGACTCTGGTTGCCTGAAAAATCCTGTGACAGATAATTGGGATACAGGACAGATGCCGGGCCGCGCTGGATCTCGACCCGTTCAACAACCTTCAGATCGAGGGACATCGGGTCGACAAAAGCATCGAGCGGCAGGCCGTTTAACATGTATGTGCTGTATTTGGGGCCAATGCCTGTATAGGTGCCCCAGTTTGCATCGTTTCGCGACAATGCACTGACTGATATCCCCGGTTTTTGTGACAGCACTTCTGCTATGTTGTTGTTCCCGGTTACGGCAGTTTCCATTTCTGAATTTCCGATGATGTCTATTTTTTGTGTTACATTTCCGGCCGATCTGTACTGTTTAGTCCCGGTAATGACCACCTCATCAATTGAAATGGTGTCACCCGGCTGTTCCTGTGCAAACAGTACACCCTGACAGAATAGAGATAAACACAATGCTGATGAAAGTCCGGTGCGAATGATTGTTCTCATTTTTGTTTGTTGTTTTTTTATGATAATACTGATCTGAATTCGTAATACCGCAAATCGAAAAAATTTCCGGGGACGGTTCAGGGTCGGTTTTTCTGTATGCGTTCTTTTTTACCCGGCAATAGTAACACCTTTTAATATATGATGTTACCATAGCTGTAAAAATAATACTTGGTTTTGATTTATGAAATAAAACTGCAGAAAAATATCATTTGCGAATGATGATCGGGACTCTATGGAAGGTAACATCCTTACCATGATGATTCAACCAAAGCCTCAGGCAACCTTTTTTAATGAAGTATATGTTCTTGGATGTTTCACCTTCCCTGATCAGGATCGTCCGTGAGGGAACGGTGGTTTCACTGAACAAATGCCTGTATTTGTCCCATTCTGACTTTCGATCTTTGAATTTAGCTATCAGTTCACTGATCATGTTCTTTGTATCCGGGTTTACAATGTCCTGCAGGATAGTCGGTACAGCCATATTTTTATATTTCGATCCCGGTTTTAAAGATCATAACCGCATTTCCTTTTATCCTGATGAGTGAAGGCTGATTATTTTCGATGGTAACCATCACATTCACATCTCCCGGTCTTTCCATTTTTTCGCCTTGCCTGCCGGTGAATTCAAAATAGTTACCTTCAAAATGAACAAGCCTGTTCTGTATCAGATATCCGCCTAGCGGACCGTTTGCATTGCCTGTCACCGGATCTTCATTTATCCCGACTGCCGGAGCAAACATCCTTCCGCAAGTCAGTATATCCCTGCTGCCTGAATCAAATGTAAAGACAAAGTATCCCTTACAATCTATGGATCTGCTTAATTTCGTCAAAGCCGGATAATCAGGGGTCAGGCTGTCAAGTCTTTTCCTGCTTTTAATGCCGGTCATTACTTTTGAATGTCCTGTTGAAGCAATCTGAACAGGGCATTTATTATCTATGTCAGAGTTTTCAAGTCCCAGCGCAGCCATCAGTTTTTGGGTAGTATCCCTGTCAAAAGCGGGACTTAGTTCAAATTTTCCCTGGGTCATGATAATCTGGTAATCTCCGTTATGCCTGATTATTTCAAAAGGCAGCACACCGATCCGGGTTTTGTATTTCAATATACGGGAATTCAGGTTTTCCTCAAGCGCCTTTGCATACATAGCGGCAATTGTGGCATGTCCGCAGGTGGGGACCTCGGTTTTCGGTGTAAAGTATCTGATTATCCCGTCGCATTCACTGTCGTCGGGAGAAAACAGGAAAGCAGTCTCGGAATTGTTCAATTCCCTGGCAATTTGCTGCATCTGACGGTCGGTCAATCCGTCGGCATTGACCACCACACCGGCCGGATTTCCCCTGAATTTTTCACTGGTAAACGCATCGATCTGATAGATGGTAAGTTTTTTCATGGTTATTTTCGGTCATAGCGGAATAGTTTCCGGCCGGCAAGTTACAAAAAAGTGTGCATTCGTTCTTGTCCGGGATGCAGTCGGCTTCATTACAAAACAGGAGATGAGCAGAAATACATTACTCACCATTTATTTTACAAGAGGGGTCCGTTCTGCCGGCCGGCATGGTCCCGGATCCTTACTGATTATCCTGTGTACCGGCATTTTATCCCGTTTATGATAACTCGACAATGAAAAGGGTTAAGTTTGTTTGCCGTCAAACAGCCGTTTTGTCATTTTATTCCCAGCTCCTTTCTTTCATCAAGGTATTTCCTGACCTCCTGTTCGGTCAGATGCCTTATTTGATCGTTCGCTACCGGGATGTGCTTTTTTGAAATGTATACGGGTTCAAAATTTTCGCATTTTATGTTCCTGTTGCTTTTTAGCTGCTTTTTCAGTTCTTCGGATGATCTGAAAACCCTGTACCTTTTTTCGCCCCGCTTATAAATCAGTTCATATATACCGCATACATCATCATTCATGATCTCAGCGGCCTTTAAATATAGTTTTGCCTGTTCAAGTGAACCGAACGGCATCAGGCATCGTGCCTTTTTTGCTCCTTTCGGACCGATACAAATGACCCTTCCGCAGGTGGAACAGATGTACTGCAAATGATTTTTCAGGCATTCCTCAGCTCCCATTAAAGGGGTAATTCTCGGATGATCGTTGTAGCATTCTTTACATTTCATAGCAGATGAATATTGGACCGGAATTTACTTATTGTTTTTGACAGATCAGGACAAACTCTTTCGATTTCTGATTTAATTCATTTCCCCGATAATCCCCAAGGATCTTGAATTTTTCGAATTCCGACCGCTCTATCAGATGTTCCAGTTCATACCTGAAAAAGAATCGTAACGGAAACTTCCATTCTTCGTGTTTTGTATCGTTTTCTTCATCCCATTCCAGCAGAAGTGTAATGTGAATTAACTGGCTGACCAGATCGGGCCTTACTGAAACA
>JASFVU010000109.1:0-7584 GCA_050049665.1 Bacteroidales bacterium
TGCCAGTATGACAAGTAAAAAATTCGCAATGAGCATGATTCCCCAAAAGACCTCATTCATGATAATGTGCTATACTATAAGAGTGCAAATGTAATACATACAAAAACAGGAAAAGAATATGTGACGGCAATTTTAAAAAGCTGCCATAAGCAGGTCAATTTCTTTATAAGGTATCTCAAATCTGTTCCCGATCAATTCACTTGTCAGAATACCATTGTAAATGTAAACCCCCTGCCGTAACCCTTTTTTACCTTTAAGCAATGGCTTTATACCACCGACATTCCCCATCTCAAGCATAAGAGGCGAAATAATATTGCTGATGGCAATAGAGGCTGTTCGGGCTACACGTGAAGGAACATTGGGCACACTGTAATGAATGACGTCCTGCTTTTTATATACCGGTTCCCGCAGCGAACGGTATTCCGATGTTTCAATACAACCTCCCTGATCAACACTCAGATCGATCACGACAGATCCCTTTTTCATTTTTTTGACCATCTCTTCTGTTACAAAAAACCTTGGCCCGCTATCGTGTAAAGTAACCGCTCCTATCAGCACATCAGCCGATTTTAGTGTGCGCATAAGAACCTGGGGATGAAAAATAGAGGTATGCAGTCTTAAGCCGATATTCCTTTGCAGTTCCTCAAGTTTTTGAACCGATGTATCGAATACTTTAACAAACGCTCCCATTCCTAACGCTGCACGTGCAGCAAATTCTGCAGCAGTACCAGCGCCAATGATCACTACCTCTGTAGGGGTAATTCCCGATATGCCGCCCAGTATGATCCCTTTTCCTCCGGAAGTATTGCTAAGCAACTCCGCAGCGATCATTATGGCAGCATTCCCTGAGATCGCACTCATTGACTGTAAAACCGGATAATGTCCGAATTCATTCTGTATGTACTCACAGGCAATGCAGGTAACTTTTTTATTCATTAATTTTTTAATGTAATCATGACTCTGCTGATTAATGTGAAGGGAAGAAAAAACCACCTGATTCCCTTTTAAGTGTTCAATGTCTTCATCATTGAACGGTGCAACCTTCAGCACTATATCAGCTCCCAATGCCTGTTTACGGGTATCGACAATAAATGCTCCGTGTTCACTGTAATCCTTATTGCTGTAATTTGATCCGTCTCCCGCTTTTGTTTCGATCAATACATCATGACCATTATTAATGAGTACTTCCACCGCTTCAGGAGTCAAAGAAACCCTCTTTTCATAATCATGATCTTCTTTAGGGATGCCAATGATCAGTTTCTTCTGCTTTTTGCCTATTTCAAGCATTTCCTCCTGCGGTAACAATCCACTGTACATCAAAGGAGCACTGGATGCGTCAGAATTTTGATCGGCCATAATAATGAAATTTTATTAACGGATCTGAAGTTTACTTTTGAAATGATTGACTGACCAAATATAGTGTATGAATTTCGTTGTTACACATAAAAAATTTAACAAGTGGCTAAATCTTTAATGATAACATCCTTTTTCTTTCCGACATCTCTTCCAGCCTGACTTTAATAAAATCGCCCGGTATCAGATCCTCTCCTTTTTCCGGCCACTCTATAAAACAATATGAATTGGCGTTACAATATTCATAAAACCCAATTTCCAATAACTCATCTGATTTTTTAATCCTGTAAAAATCAAAATGAAAAACCTGTTCACCGTTCCCCAGAGAATATTCATGAATGATGGCAAAAGAAGGACTGCTCACCAGGTCCTGAACGCCAAGGATCTTACAAATTGCCGTTATGAATGTTGTTTTGCCTGCTCCCATATTACCATAAAAGGCAAAATGCCTGTTTTCATCTGCAACAGTAAGAAATTCATCTGCTACTCTGGCAATATCGGTTAATGCATATACAAATCTGATTTCTTTCATGTCATGAGCGATAGCTACATAAATGAGATCTTTTACCGTAATGTTACAATTCTTTCGGCCTTAATTTTACAAGGGGCAAGATCATTTCTTCCATGGATATACCTCCATGCTGGTAGGTATTGGTGTAATATTTTACATAATAATTGTAGTTGTTGGGATAAGCAATAAAATCATTATTCAATGCAAAAATATACCTTGAACTAACCGTTGACCTGGGGAGCAGGACATCCGACGGATTGACTATTTCGTAAACATCTTTTGTATCATACGACAGATTCTTACCCAGCTTATACCTTAAATTCTTTGATGTGGACTTGTCTCCAATAACCTTAATGGCCCTGTTTACCCTGATTGTACCGTGGTCGGTTGTCAATATCACCGGTATCTTTTTTTCGGATAGTTCTTTGAGCAACTCCATGATGTTTGAATGGCGGAACCAGGAAAGTGTTAGTGATCTGTAGGCCGAATCATTTACGGCAAGTTCGCGTATCATTTCAAGATCCGTGTTGGCATGAGATAACATATCAACAAAATTGTAAACCAATACGATCAGATCATTCTGCAAAATATTCGACAATCTTTCCAGTATCTTCTCGCCCATTCGGTTATTATATATTTTCTCGAAAGCCAGTTTTGCTTTTACACCATATCGCTTCAACTGATGCTCCAGTAATTTCTCTTCAAATTCATTTTTGTTCCCTTCTTCATCATCCTTCTTCCAATATTTTGAAAACATTTTCTGAATACTTTCAGGCATTAATCCCGAAAAAATCGCATTTCTTGAATATTGAGTAGATGTCGGAAGAATACTGCAAAAGGTCATTTCTTCCTCTGTCTGGTAAAATTCATTGATCAGCGGTTGTATAACCCGCCACTGATCAAATCTCAGATTATCAATGAGTAAAAACACGAGTTTTTCATGTTCGTTCATTTCAGGAAAAACCCGGGAGGAAAAAATATGAGGGGATAACAAGTGGGCCTTTTTTGAATCCGGCTTCAGCCAGGAAACATAATTCCTCTTTATGAATTTACTAAATTCAACATCGGCTTCGGTTTTTTGCATTCTGAAAACATCGTACATGTTGTTATTCTGAGAATTGTCCAGTTCGAGTTCCCAATATATAAGCTTTTTATATATTTCTGCCCAATCCTCAAAAGAGGTTGCCGAAGACAGAAGCATCCCGATGTTTCCGAACTCTACCTGATAGGCCGAGGTTGTTTTTGATTTAATTAATGCTTTATTATCTATATTCTTTTTGATAGACAGCAATATCTGATTGGGGTTAACGGGTTTGATGAGGTAATCCGCTATTTTTGATCCGATCGCGGCATCCATAATGTCTTCTTCTTCACTTTTTGTAATCATCACAACAGGCAGGCCGGGTTTGTCTTCCTTAATTTTATTAAGTGTTTCCAAACCACTCATGCCCGGCATGTTCTCATCCAGAAAAACAAGGTCAAAATCCTCTGATCTTACCAATTCAACGGCATCTGCCCCATTGCTTGCCGTAGTAACGGAATACCCCTTTTCGTTAAGGAATAAAATATGCGGTTTTAATAGATCTATTTCATCATCTGTCCATAATATATGAACCTGTTTCATACAATCGTTTTATCCGTTAAAATCCATCTTCTACTATCTGCTAAGTTACTCCAGATTTTTAAGGACAGGTAATTTATATACATTGAATAACTTATCCCGAATATCCGGGAAGAAAGAAAAAGCTAAAAATCATAATATTCCCTGAAGAAGAGTATGTAGTTTTCTGCCTTGCCTGACCCGGTTAAAACCTTGTAATTGGTCTCAGAAATAACTATGGCTTCGGGTTCCAGTATTTCAACATCCTTAAAAATGGTTTCATCCAATACGATCTTCCGGTAATATTCCATTGCCTCTTTCCCGTTTTTAAATTCACTTACGAGACAAATGTTATAACTATTATCAAGATTTACCTTCTTAACTTCAAGACCCAATTCGTCAAAATTTTCCAGATTGAAATTGAAAATATTGAAAATCAGTTGGTTGATTTGTGCTTTCGATGGTACTATATAGGCAAAATAGTGTTTTTCCTGTAAGGATTCAACAAATAACTGCCTGGCTATTTCCCTTTGTTGCAGTTCGATTATCCTCGGCTCCTTATTTTGAAGAAACTCAATAATAATCTGAGCATTCTCTGCAAGGTCGGTGGCAGGATATTTTGCCATGAACGCCTGAAGGTCACTTAAAAAGCTCAGTGTATCTTTTCCAAGGCCTGAAGATATCGTAAACATGTAATCGTATTTGGAATACAATTCGTTTCCGGGATAATTCTTCATTGCATTTTCTGCACGAACAGCTACCTGATTGTGATTGCCGGACTGAAACAACTGCAATGTTTTATTATATTCCTCCAGCAACATCCGCTCCTGGGCAAGCAATTCCTGAACATAATTCGGATTCGTCATTAGTTTCGCGTAATTGCTGTTAGGATATTCATTGATAATCTTTTGCTGGTATTTGCCCACCCTGATTTTATCTTCATTAAATTTTGAGATGGTATAAAGCTTATAATACACCTGTAACCGGTCTTCATAACCGGGATATCTTTTTAACAACTCTTCGTAAGATTCTATAGCCCGGTCATAATCTTTCAGTTCTTCGCCATAAATATCCCCCATGGTAAATAAACCGGAAGCTATTTTACCATTGGAAACCTGTCTTGCCGAGTCGGTAAACGGAATAAACTGTAAGTAATATTCCCGCGATCGTTTATTTGTAACGAATTCAGCGGTTGCTTCCGGGCCGGCCTGGAGCGTGGCAGAACCATCGTCTTCTGTCTGTGCCTCCGCAACAAAATCAAGGGAACTTTTATTTTTCCGTCTCCAGTTATCTTCCAGCTTCCTGTTCCCCCATATTTGTACAAATTCCTTTTTGCCCATTGTTTTAACGGAGGCATTGTAAAAATACCAGGAACTTCCTGTCCCCGATGTCCCGAGATCGCTTTTGCTATCCCTCAGATCAAGCTGCTGCTGGGCCAATTCCTGCTGCCGCTGCCTCATTTCTTCTTCAGCCTTTATTTCCTGATCAATCAATTCGTCAACCAAATCATTTAGCTTTGTTTCCGACCAATACGAAAGGGTCAGGACACTGTCTTCAAATTGAACCGTATTTAATGCTTCAACCAGCCTTGTAAGGCTTACGGATCTTATGAAGATCGTATTATAATCAGGGTATTCTTCATCTATTAAGGCTACGGCGCTATCATAATAGGCCTGCGCATTAACATAATCCGGTCTGGTATAGTAAAGATCGGCAAGCGTAATGTTGGTCTTGGCTTTTTGCCGGTCATTTGACGTACTGGTTTGCAAAGACAGTTTATAATATTTTACCGCTTCTTCCTCTTTTTCCTCCTTGAAGTATAAATTGCCCAATGCATAATATATCTGATCCTGGTACTCAATATTCTTATCGTCTTTTAACATCTTCTTCAATTCTTTTTCAATGCTCTTTTGCTGACCTGTGCCGATCTGATAAGCCAGGGCCCTGCTAATTTTTGCATTAAAAGCCATTTTGTAAGGAGGATTCATTCGAATGACTTTGCTGTAGTACTCTGTCGATAAATTATTTTCACCTGTCTCTGCATACAGTTGAGCCAATAAATAATGGTAGCGGGTTTTTACTAACTTCCCAGAAGTAAATTCTATGGCTTCTTTTAAAGAAACTATGGCTTTTTCATATTCTTCCTGCTTCAGATAATAATCGGCCAATGTTGCCAGAACTTCCCCATGAAGTTTCTTGGGCAATTCCAGGTTACGCTCCAACGATACAAGTATTTCCCCGGATTCCTTGAACCTGCCTTCTTCATTTGCCAGACGGGCAAGCCACATTCTTGCTTCGAACAAAGAATTATGTTCTTCGTAATTTGCCAATACGTAATTGAAAATTTCCTTTGCCCGTGAATATTCCATTTTATGGAAATGGGATTTCCCCATTAACAGATAGGCTTCATCTACCCACTTATTGTATTCCTTTTTGCTATAAAATTCTTTCTGTTTGGAAGTCAATTCTTTGTCTGCTTTAATATCCGGCTTAACCGTTAAGGAATGCATTGTTATGAGCTTCGTAGCTTTGGTAATGGCCCTGTCCATTTCAGGAGCTATCATAGTTAAAGCTTCCTCATCGGTATATAAAAATACAGGGATAAGCTCTGTAAAATCATCATCGTAAGTTTCCTGGAGTTTTGTCATGCCTTTTTTATAGCTTTCCTCTCCATTGAAAAGAATATTGTATTTACTGGTTAAGTTATGATACCATCTTGTAAGTCCTGTGTTTTTCTGGGTAGAGCATGCAGCTGCAAATAGCACAACAATTGAAATGCGGACGGTATATTTTAGAATTTTGGTCACAGAATCTTTTTAAATATTACCTTTTGTTTGAAGATATAACTCGAAATACCAGACTATATTTTGTGCAAAAATATATTCTAATGGCAATTTCCTCATGAATTGCTCAAAAAAAATAAATTAAAATCAAACAAAAAGATTTGCCCGATAATAAGAATAGCTGGAAAAACTCTGATATGTTAACCGATTGATTATCCTTTTAAACCGACAACAGTTTCTTTAATTCAGGCAACTCACTTCTTATAGCCTGTTCAATTCCCGCATGCAGGGTTTGCATACTAAACGGGCACCCTTTGCATGCCCCGATAAGCTTTACCTTCACAACTAAATCTTCTGTAACCTCTATCAGCTCAACATCGCCGCCATCCGCTACTAAATACGGACGAATCGATTCAATCGCATGCGTTACTTTCTCCAATGCCTGTTTTCTGTTTACCCTTGCCATTTTACCTGTTTTTTAATTCAGACATAGTTTTCGTTGTAATTTCAACCTTATTGGTTGCCGACATGGTTGTATTTCTTTTAATGATCTGAAGTCTTAATTCCCCGGCAATTCGTTTGAATGCCTCACTCACAATGTTCTTACTCATTACTACAGGTTGCCCGTTGTCACTTCCCTCCCGGATGCTTTGTACCAAAGGGATCTGACCCAGCAAAGGAATTTGTAATTGTTTTGCCAGTCGCACACCCCCTTCTTTCCCAAAGATATAATACTTATGGTCCGGCAATTCTTCCGGGGTAAACCAGGACATATTTTCGATCAATCCCAATACCGGAACATTAATGGTCTGGTTCCTGAACATATTCACGCCTTTGATCACATCGGCCAGAGCAATATCCTGAGGTGTACTGACAATGATCGCTCCCGTAACAGCAACACTCTGAACAAGAGTCAAATGAATATCACTCGTTCCGGGTGGAAGGTCAACAAACAAGTATTCAAGCTCTTCCCAGTTTGCATCTGTCATCAATTGTTTCAGCGCATTGGAAGCCATTGGTCCCCGCCATACCGTAGCGTCCTGGGGATCAACAAAAAACCCGATCGACAACACTTTCACACCATGCTTTTCAAGGGGGACAAGCAGATCTTTTCCCCGTACATTAGTAACTCCGGGACGTTCATTTTCAAGCCCTAGCATTTTCGGGATGGAAGGTCCAAAAATATCAGCGTCAATTAACCCTACTGTTGCTCCCGTATTTGCAAAAGCAATTGCCAGATTTGCGGCTACAGTTGATTTTCCAACTCCCCCTTTGCCGGAAGCAATGGCAATAATATTTTTCACCAGGGGCAACGGGGTATCCTCCTGCTTTGGCTG
>JASFVU010000110.1:0-7556 GCA_050049665.1 Bacteroidales bacterium
AGTTCGGCAAATCCCAGTATGGAATTCATGGGTGTGCGGATGTTGTGGGAGATGTTGAGTAAAAAGGTAGTTTTGATCTTATCTGATTCTTCGGCTTTTTCGAGATTTCTCTGAAGCTCCTTTTGTTGCTTCATCTCTTTCGATATATCGCGAACAACGCAGGTCAGCACAGGATCGTTTTCTTTTAAAGTACGAATATGACCATTGACCTGGTAATATTTTATTTCTTTGTAATCCTTGATTTTTTGAGTCATTCTGAATTGCCCGTTGATCTTCTTCCTGATCTTTTTGGGCATGGTGAAGAGTTCTGTAAGATATTGTCTGTCTTCGGGATGAGCATTCTCAATGATTGATTCATAAGTAAACCTGACATCCGTAGGGATACAGTCTTCAAGCAGAAGCCTGAAGGTTTTTGATTTTGAAAAGGATTTGTTTTTGAACCGGTATGAAAAAAAACCTGCCGACAGTAATGAACAGATACCTGTCAGCGATGATAGCGAAGGATCCGATTTATCTGCCGGTTTATTTTTTTTTACCCGGTAACCTGACCGATCCTGTTTATTTTTAGCCGGGTGATGATTTTTTTTACCGGTTTTTTTTTGGGAAGGGGGCATAAATAAAACAAAATTGTTGATTCGACAGTAAGAGATGTTTCCGCAACAGTTATTTTCCTGCCCTTTGGATAAAGGCAGTATAACTGTTTTCTTTTTCTACCGTAGCTTTTGATAACAGGATGAAAACATCGATCTCGTTACCGCTTTTATTCTTTATCCTGATCTTTTCTCTTTTTCCGGTTATCTTATTATCGCCCGGACCGGTATATTTTGCGATAAAATTATTTTCATCAATCGCCTTATCTGTAAAAAATATGCCGATACTCTTACCGATGACTTCCTGTTTGTCATAATCTAACAACTCTTCAGCAGCTTTGTTGAATGAAACGATCTTATTGTCATGCGACGATATAATAACAGCATCGGCACTGTTCTCAAGTGTTAGTTCATACCTCGATTTTGCTTTTTCGACCTCGTAAAACTGATTCTTCATTTCAAGTTTTACTTCCTTTAGTTTACGGCTGAGTTCTTTCTCTGATTCACGTAACAGCTTCTCCTGCTTCTTAAGGGTTTCATGCTGTTGTTTCGATTCAATCTCCATTAACTTTTCATTGGTGGTATCATTCCCTATATAAATCACTTTTTCTACTTCACCGTACATGTTATAAACCGCACTGAACGCACCTCTTATCCATTTTTCATCTTTGGATTTGGTATTGACTTTGAACTGTCCCTGAAAGTTCATTCCCCTGACAATATTCTCCCACTTTTTGTTAAACAGTTCCAGTTCCAATGTATCAACAAGATCAAAGATGGATAATTTTTTGATCTCTTTCTCGCTGTATTTAAAAAGGTAAATAAAGGATTCGTTATACTCCTTGATGTTGCCATTGATATCGAATTCGATCTTTATACTCGAACGATCAACAGCATCGACGACACCTTCGAGGTTCAGGCTCAGTTTCTTTTGTTCCGTGGTATCCAGTCCGAGGAACAATATTCTTTCCACTCCTCCTTCTTCATTTCTGATACAGGTATAGGTAGCCATTGTCCACAGATCCTTTTCTGTTCGTGTTACATGTTTCATGTATCCTTCGAAATGGCGTCCTCCTTCTGCCAGTCCGGTCCATATTCTTTTGAACCATTCCTCATCTTTTTTGGATATGAACATGGAGATATGTTTGCCTTCAACATCCGAGTTTGAGGTATATTCCAGTTTATTAAGGAATTTTGTGTTTGCATAGAGCAAAGTTCCGTCGGAGCCGTATTCCGCCCGTAACATGGTGTGGTTTACCGTGGTTTCGAGCTTTAAGAAACGATCGGCCTGCCGTGCGGCTTCTTCCTGTGTAGCCTGCAATTCTTCCATATTCTGCCTCATTTCTTCTTCCTGAGAGGTCAGAGTCTGTGCCTGGGCTTTTGATTCTTCAAGAAGTTTCGAGGTCTGCATATTCATTTTTACCGTAGAAAGAATGGATGCCGTGCTTTCGGCCACTTTTTCCACAAAGCTGATCTGATGTTTCCCGATCTCGTTTAAAGAGGCAATCTCAAGTACCCCGAAAAGCTCATCGTTGGCAAAGATCGGTGTTACAATCAAACTGCGGGGATTGGCTTTGCCCAGACCGGAAGTAACGGTAACATAAGAATCGGGGAGTTCGGTCAGGTAAATGGTCTTATTTTCAATGGCACTGGTACCGATTATGCCTTTTCCCCATTTTATCACTTTATCGGCATATTTTTTTCTTCCGTAAGCATAAAAAGCGATCAGGTTGAATTTTTTTTCTTTGTCTTCATCCCTGAGCAGATAAAAACCACCCTGAATGGCATCAATATAATCGGTAAGATTTTTAACGACATTATAGGCAAGGTTGTCAAGATTATCGTTATCCCTTCTGAGTATTTCACCAAACTTGGCAAGGCCTTCAGCGGTCCAGTTTCTTATTTCATCTTCCTTTCTTCGCTTTTCAGATGCTTCTTTGTTCTGTTTAAGCGTGTCTCTCAGTTCCATTAAAGAATTGGCCAGTTTGTCTTCTTTATCGGCCATTTTTAATTCCGAACCGAAATCTTCCTGGGTAAGTCTGGAGATGAAATTTGCGGTTTCAGATACCTTTGCATTTTCCTGATCAATGATTTCCTGCTTTTCAGCAAGCAAAGAGCCAAATTTTCTGTATATGATAAAAACGGCAACCGGTATTGCAACAGTGAGAAAAGAAATGATCCACAGTAACGGATAGGTCCTGATGGTCCTTAATACGGAGCCGAGTGTAATCGTTTCTTTTGCATCGGTAATAAAAATCACAATCAGACATACAATGAAAATAAACAGGGAAAATATTAAACTGAATAATGTTGCCTGCATTGTAGTACCACGATCACCCTGATAATTCATGCTTTCAAGAGATATTGTTTTCAATAAAGATGGTCTAATGAAAATAAATATAATGATTTATTCATAAACAATATGAATTCCGGAATGAAATGTTTCTAACACGTGGGGTTTTACGCGTTGTCCGGTCAGACACTGCTAAATTAGGTAGTCAGTGTAATCTCTGATTACCGGCTCTGAATTCCGGGAGTAAGGGTCGAAATGGTTTTAATCGTGATCTTTGCTGTTCAGGCACGTTTTGCCAGGGATATATTTAGGGTAGCCTGAACGGTCATTAAAAATTTGTTTCTGTCAACGGGTTTTGTAAATATACCGTCTATACCCATTTTTTTTGCCAGGTATAGATAATAAGGCATGCCACCGGACATGGCAATGATACTTGTTTTAGGAAGAGTTGATTTTATTGTCCTGATCAATTCTATGCCTTCGAGTTTGGGCATGATCAGATCGGTGATGATAAGATCGTAGGGCGTCCGTGAAAGCATTTCAACTGCACTTAGTCCTTCAGGGGCTTCGTCCGTTTCAACTTTTTCCGCAAAGAATTCATTCAATATGTGTGTAATTATTCTCCGCTCCAACTTGTTATCATCAACGACAAGTATTCTCTTCATGCGAAATCATTTATAACATAAACGTCAATCAAATCAAAAGGTTAAGGACTGTTTATGAACGATAGGATTACTGAGATGAAAATAATGAAAAGTGAGGTTAACCGATAATCTACAGGGTTTTGTAAGCTTTTTCCAATACTTGTTCAACACGGTCAACAAGGTATTGAAGATCGATGGGTTTCTTAACAAAATCAATAGCACCCATCTTCATGATCCGATTTACGTTTTCTTCATCGGTAAGCGCAGAAACCACGATAACCGGAGTATTTTTTGTCTTGCTGTTTTTTCTTATTTCTTCGAGAAAATCGAAACCGCTGATTTTGGGCATAAGAAGGTCAAGCAAAATCAGATCCGGTGTTTCACGCTTAATTAGATTATATGCTTCGGTGGCGTTGAGTGCAGTTTCTATTCTGTAACCTTTTTCATCCAAAATCGCCTCAAGCAATACAACATTTGTTGTAGAGTCATCAACTACCAATATTCTATAGTCTCGGGTTTCTTCCATTTGGATTCTTTTATCTTAAAGCTAATAAAAATTAACGAAATTTCAACAATTGCTTTTTAAATATTGATCTTTCATCTCTTAAATATATTTAAAAAAATTGAATTAAATCTGAGTTAGAATAAGAATATCTCTTTTAATGATTTATCTCATCATTTTTTCAAAATCATTTCAAATCATGAACTTTTTATGCTATATTTAAATATAATCAGAATTCATTTGGTATGGATAAGTCTAATATTGTTGAACGAGAAGCTGTTATTCCATATGGTGAGTTACTGAATGAAGATGAGTTACAGGATGTTCTGAATAACAGCAATGTCGTTAATTTTAATAAGAAAGAAATAATTTTCAGGCAGAATACCAGAACTTCTCATATCATGTTCATCACATCAGGCATGGTTAAGATATTCAAAGAGGGAAGAAACGGTAAGTACATTATTCTGAAAGTTTCCAGGGCAAACGATTTTCTCGGGTTATTATCCATTTACGGGGGAGATACCCATCACTACTCTGCTTCTGCCATAGTCCCGTCTCAGATCCGTTTTATCGATATCAACACATTCAATAATATTTTGACGACCAATGGTGAATTCGCAGCAAAGATCATTAAGACCATATCAAGTGACGGGTTGTTTATTTTTGACAGGCTGATGAGTCAGTCACATAAACAACTACCGGGCCGGATAGCGGATGTGATATTATATTTTTCCGAAGTTATCTATGAGAGTGAAGAATTTGAATTTCCTTTTACCAGGCGGGAACTCGCCGAACTGGCCGGTACTACGAAAGAAAGTTTTATCAGGACCCTGGCTGAATTCAAAAATGATAAGATCATAGATCTTGACGGATCATTTGTTAAAATCAACAGTTTGAAAATTGTAAAAACTTTAAGTGAGTTGGGTTAATAATTTAAATCAGATACTATGTCAAGACTAAAAATAGTTATTGCTGATGACATCTTTACGAATCGTTTATTGCTATCTGAAATTATTGAAGATTTGGGACATGATTACATTACCGTTGAAAATGGTAAAGAGGCTGTTGAAGCGCTGGTAAGTAATAATGTTGATGTTGTGCTGATGGATATCGAAATGCCTGTCATGAATGGCATTGAAGCCACAAGGTACATAAGAGAAAAACTGGATAAGCCTAAATGTTATACCACTGTTGTAGCACTTACCGCCCATAATCCGAAAATATTCTTTAATGATTACAAGGATGTAGGATTCAGCCAGTTACTGACAAAACCGTATTCTGTTAAGAAGATTACGGATTTACTGGAAAGCTTATCGTCAAAGGTTCAGTCTCAATAGGAACTTCCGTCTGTCTCATATTTTAATTAACTGAACCACTTTGGAAAGCCCTGTCTCATCCGCGGTGTCAAATGCTTGGTATTTATCACTGTCTGCATCCAGCACGGCAACAATGTTATTCCCGCTGTCAAATACCGGGACCACGATTTCCGATTTTGCCCGTGAATCGCAGGCAATATGATCTCTGAACTCATTCACATTATCGACAATCACAGGTTTTTTATGTAAAACACTGCGCCAGCATACACCTTTCCCGTAAGGCAATTTCTGACAGGCTAATGGCCCCTGGTAAGGTCCCACTGTCAGTTCATTGTCTTTATAAAGGTAAAAACCGACCCAGAAGATATAGGATATTTTATAGTAGAGAATTGAATTTATTGTGGAAAGCTGTGCGATCAGATCCGGACTGTCCGATAATAAACTCTGCAATTGTTCAAATAGTCTCTCGTATCGGACAATTTTCTTCTTTGTATCAGGCATGACCGGATAAAATAATACAATAATCCCGTTTACGGATTATTCGACTGCAAAATTAAGAAGACCGGATTATGCAGGCAAGAAATCGTAAGTTCGTATTACCTTGAACAGGTTATAAGGAAGCGGCTTAAGTATGATTCTCTTATTCCCTTTCTGATACAACACATAATTGTAATAAGTAAAACACTGAAGATCAGTTGGAAATACGCCAAGATCCTGAAGTTCATCACCTGAAAGGCATACATCTTTTTTGATTTTTTTTGCGGAAGTCTTTACCAATGTTTCCATGAGTAAATGAGATTAAGTTAAGATTAGCTAAAACTAATACATTACCCGGCAAGAAGTCAAGCATATGGTGATGATATGGATTATTCATTACTGATGATTTATATCATCTGTCTTTAACAGGATTAAAATTCTTTTGTGACCCGGGACTCTGTAAAGAGTAAGCTTTACATACGGGAAGGTTTTCATTCCGGCTAAAAAATTGGCATATAAACCGGTTTTCGAAGGTTTACAGCTCACCAAAAAAAACATTAGTCATCGGCAAGTATTTCGAAATAACGACCTTTTCACATTCTTGTTGTTATAGTGCCATACTGCTAAAGCAGACTTTTATCCTTTCGTATTATGCACTTACAGACTAAAGAAATGGTACTTTAAAAGGAGCGTAAACCAAATTACTTTATATATTTGAGCTCAACAAATCCGCTTTTACGGGGTATTTCATTCTGCAAAACGGAAGTTCTGGCAGGACAGGAACAAAATGATCACAAACAAAAAAGAAAAATACTTATCATGCGAAGACAAATTTTTTTGACGGCAATCCTGATTGCAATGGTTTTTAAAACAGGATCCGGACAGGCATCCGGATCAATCCATGAGACTGAAGATTATCCGTTTGGTTTTAAAACAGATACAGTCACTTTTGATGCAGCCCGGGACACATATAACAAATGGAAAGAACGGTATCTTGTTAAATGCAATGATGATTTCCGTGTGATCTGTGAGGGCCGGGATGAAACAAGGGTGGAAGCAATAGGGTTCGGCATGATCCTGACGGCCTATTTCGCAGATAAGGATGAATTTGACGGGTTGTACCGTTTTTATCAGAACAAACGAACAGAAAATGCCAATTATATGATGGCATGGAATGTAAGCTGCGATAGCATTAATGATCCGGGAAGCGCTACCGATGGAGATATTGATGTAGCCTTTGCGCTGATTGTAGCCTCCGGCCAATGGGGTGGAAATTACTTTGAAGAAGCTGTAAATGTGATAGAGGTTATCAAAAACAGTGTTGTGACAACCTGTGACAGTCTGTTGGCACTTGCTCCCGGTTATTCCGTGGAATCGGATATAGGTCCCATGTGGGGAGGATGTGATTTGACCGATATTCAATATTATACACCGGCGTTCTTCAGGATCTTTGCAGAAGTCAGCGGTGATAATGACTGGAGTAAACTGGCAGATGATACCTACACCATTTTACATGCTGCAGCTCATCCGGAAACGGGCTTGGTACCCGATTGGCAATCGGTAAGCGGGGTCCCGGGAGGAAATTCTGATCGTATTGCCTACTATCGGTATGATGCCTGCCGTGTTCCCTGGCGTATGGCTTTGGATTATTTATGGAATGGAAATCCATACGCAAGGGAATGGTGTACAAAAGTATCCGACTGGGCATATGGCATTGGTCCTGCCAATATCAGA
>JASFVU010000111.1:0-7535 GCA_050049665.1 Bacteroidales bacterium
ATTGGGAAGGTATTTTGCGTGTAAACCTCATTATTAAACGATTTGATCAGGCTGAGTTCGACAATGAAGAAGACAGGAATCAGGCCCTGGGAGAAGCCCATTTTTTACGTGCGTTCTTCTATTTCAGGCTGTCTAAATTTTTCGGACCGGTACCTCTTAAACTGGATCCCGCACCGGCAAATCTTCCAAGGGCTACAGCCGAAGAAATGTACGGACAAATCGCCCTGGACCTTAAAACGGCAATAGAGTTAATGAAACGGGAACGGTTTGGACAGATATCGGCTGACCGGCTTGGCCATGCCACTTTATGGGCAGCCGAGGCACTGATGGGAAGGGTTTTCCTGTTTTATACCGGCTATTATAATCAGTCTTCTTTGCCGTTGGCAGACGGAGGCCAGGTAACGCAGCAGGAAGTAGTCAACTGGCTTGACGATTGCATTCAGTCCAGTGGTCATGAATTGCTGGACGATCCCAGAAATAACTGGACTTATGCAAATGTGAACGTTAATTATCCCTATGCAGCCGACAACGGATTGGTTTGGGCCGATGGCTGGATACATCCGGCCAGTAACATAGTCCTGAACAGGGAAACTGTCTGGGCCATAAAATATTCCATTTACGGAGGATGGAGTCCGACGGAGGGAGAAGAGCTGAGTTATTCAAATCAGAATGTACTCTATTCCGGATTGCGTCAGCAGAGTTATGTACCGTTCGGACAGGGATGGGGTGCAGGGCCTGTCATTGAACAGCTCTGGGATAGTTTTGAAGAAGGTGATGTTCGCAGGGAAGGATCCATATTGAATGTGATTGAACCGACAGTTGACGAAGGGCCGGTTGCCGATAATTATATCTGGGGTTCGGACAACCAGGTAGAAGAGACAGGTTATTGGTGTAAAAAATACCTTCCTATATATGATTCACTGCCCGAAACCGACCGTATAGTAAGCATTTTTTATATAGAATATGAAGCACGTGACGATATGCAGCTCTGGAATATGCAGGATGATATTCTGATCCGCTTTGCAGATGTAATGCTCATGGCTGCAGAACTGGGAAGTTCGAATGCCCAGAATTATGTCGATCAGATAAGGGACAGGGCCGGACTTGCCTCGGTTCCCGTATCGCTCGACGTGATCAAAGCCGAGAGGAGACATGAATTTGTGGGAGAAGGGATCAGGTATTTCGATATTCTTCGCTGGCACGATGTTGAGGCAGCTTTTGCAGAAGCAACGAATTTCGATGTACAGAACAGCGGGGAACCTGGCACATACGTGGCTAGCTACCGGCCGGAAACGGGAGGGTTTTTACCTCTTCCGGAAACAGAGATCCTGCTTTCGGACGGTGTGCTTGAACAGACGCCCGGATGGGATTAACATCCGAATAGTGCCCGGAGCGCAAATAGCTCAGAACTAAAATATAGAGATAGAGGAAGGTATACAGCCTTCCTCTTTTTTTCGTGAGACTCAAATTCCAGGAACGAAGTAAACTGGAATTTGTTAGTCGAACAATCCCGATAGCGAAGCGTATCGGGATAGCTAAGTATTAACAGATAACAATTCGGATACTGAATTCACAATAACAATGACTGTTCTTCCAGGAACGAAGTAAACTGGAATTTGTTAGTCGAACAATCCCGATAGCGAAGCGTATCGGGATAGCTAAGTATTAACAGATAACAATTCGGATACTGAATTCACAATAACAATGACTGTTCTTCCAGGAACGAAGTAAACTGGAATTTGTTAGTCGAACACCTGTCCGCCGAAGCAAAAAGTGCAACAGATGAATTTATATTACCCGGAACGTTGATGGAATAAGAGCTTCGGGACGAAGATCCATTGGAACATAACAAACATAATGATTTGCCAGATAGCAGAACATGCCTTGTCCTGAACAACCGACTTTTTTATCAGGGGAGAAAACCTGCTGAACCTGAACTATGAGATAAATGACGGGTATCCTATACCGGGAATTACAGTTTTTCTTGGTGTAAATTTGCATCTTTAGCCAATAGGATAGAAATTTGGAAGAATTTTCTGAAAGATAGTTGGCTATGAACAGATTTTATATAACTGCATTTCTGTGTCTTTTTGGATTTGGTGTACTGGCACATCCCTGGAAACCGGCGCACTACATCATTGTTGATACGGATTGTGGTTTTGATGATTACAGGGCTATATGCATGCTTTTGGCAGCACCTGATATCAGGGTTCTCGGGATCGTTGCATCGAACGGGGTGTTGGATGCGAAAACCGGATATGGAAAAGTAAACAGTCTTCTCGGCGATCTGCATCATGAAGGGATCCTTACCGGGATAAACTATGCCGGAGCAGATCCGAAAAATTGTTTTCACGCAGATAATTTTTCATGGGGAAAAGATACGGAGTCCGTGAATAATGTGCTGAGCGCCAAACAACTGGTTGAGGATATTCTCGGAAATATTAAAGAGCCTGTTGATTATGTCTGTCTCGGCAGCCTCGGTACGGTAAAGCAATTGTACCCGGAATCTGCACTTTTCAGAGAAAACATAAGATCGATCATATGGAGCAGTGACTTTCCGGGCGATAAAAATGATTTCAATAACAAATTGGATGAAGAGGCTTTTCAATTTGTGAATGAGAAAGCCGGTATGCCTCTTAAGATAATTTCAGCCGGTGAGGCTCCTTTTTCCTATGACACCCTCATAATTGATAAAATTGGGGATATTGGCACTCCCTATGCTGAGAAGATCAGCAGCAGCTTTGGTATAAGCCGATCCCCGTTTGCCCGGTCTTTTTTTGATGAACGTATTCCCGTATTTCTGGCACGGAACGATCTTTTCGAAGTTGACACATTACATCAATTCATTCATTTTCAGATGCTTCAGGCCGATAAGGCTAAGATCGAAGATTGCATTATCAGGCTTGCTGCCGGTTATCAGGGAAACCAGAATCAGGTCCTGTCCGGATTTCCGTTGGACACAACATTTTATCAGGCAGATATCCGGCAGATCATGGATGTTACCATCAAAAAATATGGTTTGGAAGAATGGATCGCCGGAGTGATGGCAAATGAGCTACACAGACATCTTGGAGTATATGCAATAATAGGCACCAAAATGGGTATCAGGGCAAGGGAATATTTTGGTTCCGGGGTCGATGAAATGAAAATTATTTCGTATGCGGGTATTGTTCCGCCTTTCAGTTGTATGAATGACGGTTTGCAGGTCAGTACCGGAGCAACTCTCGGCCATGGGTTAATTGACATTGCACGGGATTCTGTCATATTGCCCGAGGCGGAATTTGTTTATATGGGAAGAACAATAAGAGTTTGTCTGAAGGAAAAATACAGGGAGAAGATCAAACGGGAAATTTCAACTTACAGGATCGTATACGGACTCTCAAGCGATATGTACTGGGAAATGGTCAGGAACGCTGCTTTAAACTATTGGATGAATTGGAACAGGTATGAAATATTTACCATAAAAATCTGATAATTAGCAGTTTTTTCTCCAAGGATACTTTTTGGCATAGTTAATGCGTAGTTATTCATGAAATATATGAAGCAGTTTTTTATGGCTGATCATTACTGGATATTGGCATTGCTGACTGTTGAGTTCATTATTTTTTTCGGAGAGATAATTTTTGCTTCATTTAATAAAAAGAACAAAGCGTTCAAAAAAGATCCTGATCCGGAACATAGCGGATTTGTAGATCTTAAAAAAGGGTTCAGGACAACTGTTTCAATTGCAAGGTTTTCCCTGTTCATAGCGTATATTCTTCTTGTTTTCCTGTATATTGATATAAGCCGGGGAAAAAACATTGCGGAAGAAATCATATTGTATTTATTGGGAGGCATTCTGGTGTACATGGTATCGTTAATGAATGCAAGGATATTTGTTTTTTATACGACCTGTTTCGTTGTCAGCTCTCCTTTTAACTTCTTTAAAAGGGATATGATGATCCATTACGATTCCATTGTTGATTACCGGATCTATAAGGCATTATACAATGCCTTTTACCTGAAATTAACAATAACGGATTCAAAAAAACCTGTGTACATTCATTTTTACGGGTCGTATCTGCCTAAAAACGATCTTGCCCTTCGGTATATTCTTGATATGAAGGTTAAAACTAAAAAAGGGAAAAGCATGGGTAAGACGTAGCCTTGTCTTGTTTTTGCATAATGTCTTGATATTCAACCGGTATCATTTGTATTGGTTTGATGCCTGACTGAAAATCAATCACGAATTAATTCATGGTTTCCAGTGAGTATGTTTTTTCTCTTTCCATAGCTTTTTCGATCCATTCGGGAACCACTGCCTGAAGAAATTCTTTTTTTTCTTTGTTTAGTTTTTCCATATCCAGTCCCACATAGATCTGGGCTTTCGATTTTGTGGAAATGTCCGGATAGGGAATTTCTTCATTATGGCCCAGTTCAGCCAGTAAACGGGTCAGTTTTATTCTCGCCTCCTGAACAATACTGATACCTGAGGATATCACTCTTCCGGTTTCAACAGGAGAATGAAAAGAGGCTCCGTGACTTGCAGCCGCGTAATCCCACCGCCATTGTGCATGTCTTATATCTGTCAGGATAGAATTCATATGTTCTTTTTTAGCCCCTAATTCCCAGGCTGTTTTGGCTTCGATGTGTGCTCTTACAAGCAATTCTTCCAGAGTATTCCTGTTCTCGATAATTTTATCCTGCCTTTCGTAAACATCTCTTACCAGGCGCTCTGTTTCCTGACGATGGCAAACCTGACAGGAATTGGAAATATTTTTTAACGGACTGGTTACATGATGGCTTGTGAACTTCTGGCCCCCTTCGCTGATATATGGCATATGACAGTCGGCACAGGATACACCTCTGCTGGCATGTGTGCCAGTCATGTAGATCTCATAACCGGGATGTTGTGCCTTTAACATCGGGGCTTTGCTAAGAGCATGGGTCCAGTCTGTGAACTCCATCGCATCGTAATACTCTTCCATTTTTTCAACGGTAAAACCGTTGTCCCAGGGAAGAGTAAGATATGGAACACCTTCTGCACCGGGAATGTTTTTATTGAAGTAATATTCCACGTGGCATTGTGCGCATACAAGACTCCTCATTTCCTGATGCGATGCTTTGCTGATGTCTTTCTCCATTCGCTGAAAGGCTTCAATTAAAGCCGGCCTTGATATTCGCAGGTTCATGGTTTTTGAATCATGACAATCGGCACAACCAATCGGATTAATTATCTCATGGCCTTTCGTCTCCCATGTCCCATTGTAAAAATCAGCTACACCGGTTTCATTCATTAATCGTGGCACATCAGGGCTTTTGCATGTCCAGCATGTATTTGGCATCGGGCTTTGTTTATCTTTTACAGGGGCACCTGTTCTCAGGGTATTCCGGATATCTTTTATAGCATAATAATGGCCTCTTGACTGATTGTAATCTTTGGAAAAACCATAACCTGCCCATAGTACTACAAGACGCGGGTCCTCTTCAAGCATATCTATCATTGCGGGGCCATTGTATTTGCTGCGGAACGATGTGTCGGCAGTTTGCAGGTATGACTGATATTGACGCGGAAAATTTTCCCCCCAGACCTTGTTTCGCGGTTCAAACCGGGAGTATTTTACCTGTGGAGTATAGGCAAAAACAGCTTCAGCACGACGTTCCATAATAGAGGAAGCAATCATTCCCAAAAAAAACACAATGCATAATGTGGCCAGAAAAATGACCCAACCCAGCCAGGGTTTTTGCTTTATTTGTTCGGAAAGTGGTTTCATATCAATAATTTATTGTGGATTTATTCTTTTCATGAGCCATTCGGGTACCGGACTTTCCGGCACCGGGACCCTTGCATCGGGAACACTGGAGATACTGTTCACCCGGCCATGCGGAGTCTCCCGGTGGCATTCCCAGCATGTTCGCTTCAAGCGGTAGTTGTGCATATGTTCAGAGACAGATCCGGATTTAATCTCGGACAGAATATATTCATGACAACGAATACAATTCATTTGTACAACTTCTCTCCCTTCTCTCTTTATAAAAATTACCTGCGGTTCATTCCTTAAAGTAAAAACGGAAGCATGTCTGAGGCCGTCCTTTGCCTTAAAATAAAACTTATTGAATATATTATTATGAGGGACATGACAATCGTTACAGTGAGCCACTTCCCGGTGGGCACTGTGGTTCCATGTTGCATACTGAGGTGCCATTATATGACAGTTGACACAGGTTTCGGGCTTGTCGGACAGGTAAGAATGGGCTTTTGAAATACGTAAAGCGAAAAGGGATAAACCAGACAGAATACCCATCAGAATGATCACAGGGATTTTCCATTGTTCTGGGGGATAATATTTTTTGATCCGGGGCTTTTTAATCATAAAATAAGACCTTAATATCCATAAATACTACAAACCTTATTTGTGTGTTATTTCCTGATGTTTATCGGGGTTAGTTAATTTTTGATTTTACGATTTCAACGTATTCCCTGTCAGCATCCAGGATATGATTTGTCCACCAATTGCGTAAAAACTTCATCAGCCTGAATGTAACCGACAAATTATCATCAAAATTTTCTCTCAGAGTGATGATCTTATTAATGAAATATTCGTGCTGTGCTTTGTGCTCCTTCATAAGAGGAAAATCAGATTCTTCGAAGTACCGTTCTTCGGTTTTGAAATGTACTTTGGCATATTCAGACATTTCGTCCAGGATCTTACCAATTTTTTGGTTGGTTTTATCTTCCACGAGTGCTTTATTCAGATCATTGATCAGGTCAATGATTTTCCTGTGCTGCGCATCAATTTCAGGAATACCGAGGTTAAAGGCCGGCTCCCACTTCATATAAATCTCTGCCATGTCTGTCTGTTAATTTTCTATGATTAATATTAAAACACTTTTGGAAAAAAAACAATATTTCCTTCAGTTTACATCATAATACACTGAAATTAATAATTAATCTAAAGAAGCAGGCTTCCTGAAATTAATTTTACCTTTGTTAGCTTCATCAAAAACCGGTGGTAAGAAGAAAGAGATGACGGCTTTCAGGATTAAAGGGATATACATTTTATTGTATATGGGTTATGCAATCTGGAAGGTGTTTTATAATGTATATCTTGATGAGAATGGTTTTTCCGGCACACAGATAGGTGTTATCAATGCACTGGTCCAGGCGATGGTTGTTTTTATTGTTCCTGTTTGGGGTATTGTAGCTGATAAAAGGGGAATTCGTCCGACATTGCGTATGGCAGTCATTATATGTGCTGTGATGATCGCTTTCCTTGGCAGGGTACTTAATTTTTGGTGGTTACTGGCCTACATCTTTTTTCTTACTGTTTTTGCCCATCCTCTCGGGCCTTTAACAGATGCGCTTGCAGTTGAATATTCCAAAAGAAATCCAAAATACAGTTACGGAAGTTTTCGCTTATGGGGCTCTTTCGGATGGGGACTGGCTTCGGTTCTTGGAGGTCTGGCTTTTGCCCATATCGGGTTAAAATGGATATTTCCTGTTTCCGGTGGCTTTTTTGTGTTAAGTATTTTCTTTTTTACAGTTCCGGGGAAAA
>JASFVU010000112.1:0-7474 GCA_050049665.1 Bacteroidales bacterium
TGTGCATAACCAGTTGCAGAGTCAGAATTCAGATAATAACTAACGACCGGAATAATGAAAATAGCAGTAACATCAACAGACAGAAAACACGTCGACACTCATTTTGGAAAAGCCGACACTGTTTATGTTTTCCACATTGACAGATCCGGGATCAAATACCTGGAAAAAAGAGAGATCGAAAAGTATTGCAGTGATAACCCCCTGCATGCATTCAGGGCAAAAGAGTTCGATAAAGTGTACGAAGTAATTGCAGATTGTGAAGCATTGTATACTCAAAAGATCGGCGTTATACCGGCACGGATGTGCAGGGTCCTCGGGCTGAAGGTCTTTCAGACAGAAGGAGAGATACTCTCGGTTGTCAAAACCTGAATCCATAAACAAATCCCGGCAAAATCATTTGAGATGAAGATAGCAATAACATCGAGCAACGGCATAGCCATAGATACCGAATTCGGGAAAGCAAAGAGTATTTATGTTTACAGTCTGGAAAACGACCGGATCCGGCTTCTTGAAAAAAGAAAAACCAGCAAATTCAGCATAAACAATCCTCACCAGGCCTTCAGCCGGAATTCTTTTGAGCGGGTCTACGAAACCATAAAAGATTGTGATATTACCTATACCAGGCGAATACGGGATATCCCCAGCCAGCGGTGCAAACTCCTCGGGATTAAGATCAAACAAGCAGAAGGAGATATCAATAAAATATTTAGGTATCTATTAAATAAACTAAAATCTCAACAATTATGAAGAAACCTGATTACCATATTTTAGTTTGCAACTCATACAGGGTTGCCGGTGATTCACAGGGAGCCTGCAACAAAAAAGGGGCTTCGGAATTCATTCAATACATCAACGATGAATGCATGGACAGAGGGCTTGATGTGGCCGTTTCAAGCACTGCCTGTCTGAATGTTTGTGCACAGGGACCTGCGATTGTCATCCATCCGCTGAATTTCTGGTACGGAGGGATCGATTCGGAAGAAAAAATAGACGAAATACTGGATGCCCTGGAAAACGGAGAGGCAGCCGAAGAATACTTGATCTCAGATTAGGTTAGGGTTAGTAGTAACAGTACGGAGCACCAGGTTTACCAAATCGTAGTTATCCCGCAATTGATTGATAGGTCGGACTATTGCCTGTAAACCGGGTGCATGTACTGTTTTTATAAAACAATTTACCATGGGCATATACAATTACAAAATAATCGACACAACCCTCAGGGATGGCGAACAGGCCCCGGGAGTATCTTTTACACCGGATGAAAAGATCGCCATTGCCGCATTGCTTGATGTTTGCGGAGTAGATGAAGTCGAAACCGGCATTCCTGCCATGGGAAAAGAAGAACAAATGGTTATCCGGACCATTGCACAACAAGGGTTTGACTTCAGAACCTCGGCCTGGTGCAGGGCCCTGAAAAGTGATATTGATGCAGCCAGGCTTTCCGGTGCTGACTCGGTGAATATATCATTCCCCGTTTCGGATATTCAACTTTCAGCCATTGGAAAAACCCGGCAATGGGTGATCCCTGCCGTGAAAAATATAGTGGCATACGCTAAAAATTATTTTGCTTTTGTCTCAGTTGGGGCGCAGGATGCCTCACGTACCGATTTTACTTTTCTAGATGAGTTCATTGACGTGTGCTGCAGTACGGATGTAATGCGCATCCGCATTGCTGACACGGTAGGATGCCATAATCCATTCACCGCCCATAACCTGATAACACGGATTCTTCAGTTGCATCCCGATATCCAGTTTGAGTATCATGGCCATAATGACCTTGGCATGGCTACAGCAAACACGATTGCCGCCATTGATGCAGGCGTAAAGTGGGTAAGTACTACCATAAACGGCCTGGGAGAACGGGCAGGAAATGCCAGTATGGACGAAGTGGTAATGGCATGCCGGGAAACACTTGGCATCAGGAATAAATCAAACCCGGCCATATTTCCCTATCTCGCCGAATATGTTGAAAAAGTTTCGGCAAGAAAGCTAAGCGACTCAAAACCCATCACCGGAAGATCGATCCTGAAACACGAGTCGGGGATCCATGCCAGAAGCATGCTGGTCAACCCGGAAACATACCAGATACTGAAAGGTCCGGAAATTGGAAAAGGCAAGCCTGAGATCGTCTTTGGCAAACATTCGGGCAAAGCTGCCGTACTCAACTTTTTTGAAACAAAAGGCATCAGGCTGGAAAATAAAACCCTCATGGAAATCATCAGGCAGGTAAAACTGTTTGCTGCGCTTAAAAAGAAAGAGATAGAGGAAGAAGAATTACTCGATTTGTTTTACAGAATGACATAATTATAAGACAATGATCACATATGAACAGATAATGGCCGAAGCCGAAAGTTATACAAAACTGGCAATAGGCAGTTTTGAGAAAAAGAAATTCGACAACAAATTCATTCTGAGCCTGGCAACCATATCATTTGAAAAATTCATGGTTGCTTACCTGATGGCCAGGAATGATATGCCCGAAGGACACACCCTGTCCTATCTGATAATAGAAATGTCTAAATATACCAGAATCGAAAAAACGGATATTGACATGCTTACCGGTCTGGATGAAAAGATCCGGCTTTGCGCAATAGAACATGTGCCTGCGTTCACTCCCGCCGATATCGAAATGGAAACGATCTTAAACAGCCTGATACGAATTAAGACAACCGTACAACACGAAATCGAAGCAATTAAAACAAATAACTGAACTGATCATGCACTCTCACCACGTCCCTCCGTATCTGGTCGTTTCATGTTTGCTCATTGCAAACATATCTGCCGGTTATTCCCAGCCGATTGCCCTGTCGCCTGTCGTTAAAATGGAATCATGGATGGTATGTCCTGTCTATTCCAAAGATGTTGCCGGCAAAGGATCTATAAATAATGATCTGTTCTTTCGGCGTTTAAGGCTTGGTGCAAAAGGAAATATCCGGGACCGCCTGAGCTGTCATTTCTCCCTGGCCGCTGACCAGCTGGGTATCAACGAAGAAAATCCGATAAAAGGAAAATACAGGGGCGTGTACGTCTGGAATGCATATATTGACTGCAAAGGATTCAGGAATAGCGATATTCTTCATATCCATACGGGTTATTTATGGGCTGCCGTCTCCCGTGAATTCAATACCTCACCCTGGAATGTTCCTTCCCTTGACAAATCATACGCTACCGCGATTTTCCGGAATTTTACCACAGGAAAGAACAACGGTATTGAATCGGGTTTGGCAATCGGGGGAAACTACCATAAGGGGCCAATGGGTTTTATGTATCGTACAGGAATGTATTACCCTGAAAAATACACCGGTTCATCCCTTTGGAATCCTCTCCTGACAGGCAGGATGGTTTTTGTTCTTGGCGACCCGGAGCAACCGAAGTACAAATACATGACCTCTTCGAACCCTTTCAGAAAGCGGAAAGGAATATCCCTTGGCACAGGTGGCTCTTTTCAGGGAAGAACAAATAAGCAATTGAGTGAAACAGACAGTGTGTATTTTCAATACAACGTCACGGGTGGAATTGATTTGCTTTTTGAATACAACTTCATTCATGTTGATGCGGAATACTACCTTATGGAAAGAAGGCATGAAGATTCTTCAGATACTTACCAGGCAAGGGAATGGCATGTACGTATCGCCTTCCGGCTGGAACCTGTAAAAGATCTCTGTTTACAGCCCGCATGCATGGTTTCCGGATATCACGGGACAGGGGACCTGTTCCAGGCTGGTGAATTCAGAATGTTAGACATCGGATGCAACGTTTATCCGGAAAAATTAAAAACCAGCCTTGGTCTGCATTATGTTATACAAAAAGGAAGTCTTGCCCCTGCAGCCTCAGGTTATATTACCCTGCAGGTACGTGTAATGATCGCCTGACTTATTACAAATAAACAATATTTAATACCTTAGGCTTTATGAAAAAAACTGCATTCAACTATTTTTTGGCGGTACTGATTCTTGTTTCTTCCTGTAAACAGGAACCTGAAAACAAGAAGAATGTTGTCATGGTATTCTGTGCCGCAGGATTAACGGATGTGATCGCTGTTCTGAGTGACAGTTTTGCCGTAAAAAACGATGCGGTCATCAAACTGAATATGGCTTCGAGCGGCACGCTTGCCCGCCAGATTGAACAAGGCAATCATCCGGACATCTATATTTCAGCCAGCAAGCGCTGGGCAGATTACATCGACAGTATGGGCGGGTTCAGTAAACGAAAATTATTGTACCGGAATAAACTGGTGATGATAACTCCGAAAAACAGTAAAACAGACAGCATAAATTTCAGTAGGAGCCATCCTCCGGAGTTTCATGGTTACCTTTCGATGGGTGATCCGAGTCATGTTCCGGCCGGGAAATATGCCCGGGAAGCTTTGGTCAGTCTGGGCTGGTGGGATGAGATAAAGCAGAAAACATTGCCGGCAAAAGACGTACGTTCGGCGGTAATTCCAGTGGAGCTTAAAGAGTGTGAGTTCGGAATTGTCTATTATTCCGATGCAATAACAACGACAAAAGTGAAAATTGCCGGCATTTTCCCTGACAGTACACATACGCCTATCCTTTTCCATGCCCTTCTTTCGAACACGGCAAACAGTAATGCCAAAGAGTTTTACCGTTTTCTGAATAATCCGGAAAATACGAACATCTGGATTAAACACGGATTGACACCTGTTCCATCATTGAATTAATATGAGCAGCAATGCGAACATATTATTCATATCTTTTTCTTCTGCCGAATGGACAGCTATTCTTTTATCGCTCAAAATAGCAGGTATCAGCACTATCACCGCATTCCCGTTTGCCCTGATGATCGGGTGGCTTCTTGGCCGGAAAATGTTTATCGGGAAACCGGTGATCGAGGGTTTTCTTCATCTTCCCCTGGTTATGCCTCCGGTGACAACAGGATACCTCCTTCTCCTGTTATTAGGTACACAAAGCCTGATCGGAAGCTGGTTGTACCGGAATTTCGGGATAAGGCTTGCGTTTAATCAGACAGCTGCCGTCATTGCGGCCATTGTCGTTTCATTTCCTTTGATGACACGGTCAATCCGCACTTCGATCGAGATGGTTGACCAGCGAATGGAAGCAGCATCAAAGACCCTTGGCATATCCCCGTTTCTGACCTTTTTCAGAATTACCTTTCCTCTTGCACTGCCGGGAATACTAAGTGGTATTGTCCTTGGTTTTGCACGTGCTCTCGGCGAATTCGGGGCGACCATTACTTTTGCGGGTAACATTGAAGGCGAAACACGCACAATTCCCATGGCCGTATATACCTACATGCAAATCCCGGGGAATGAGAATGCTACCTTTCGACTTGTTATTATTTCGGCAATAATATCCCTGATCGCTATGATCCTTGCTGAATATCTGAACAAAAAAACAAAGGGAAAGCATATAAAATGAGCATCGTCCGGATAAATACCAAACTTAAACGTGATAAATTCCGGTTTTCTGCAAACCTGGAGATCAATCACCGTGTTACAGGTATGTTCGGCCCCTCGGGATCAGGAAAAACTACCTTTTTGCATTTACTTGCCGGATTGCAGCGGCCCGATACCGGATTCATAAAGATCAACGGAAAAACACTGGTTGATACCCGTTCGAACGTTTTTACGCCGGCCCATAAAAGAGGTGTGGGATATGTCTTTCAGGAAGGCAGGGTATTCCCTCATATCAATGTGGAACGAAACCTCAAATACGGCTGGAAAAAAAACACCCATAATATTGAATATTATCACGAAATTGTTGAACTTCTTGAATTGAGTCCATTATTGAACAGACGTTCTTCCGGACTTTCAGGCGGGCAGATACAGCGGGTTGCCATTGGCCGTGCTCTTATGAGCAATGCTGAGATCCTGTTGCTGGACGAACCGTTTACTGCCCTTGACGAGGTATTGAAAAAACAAGTGATCTCTTTGCTGAACAAGCTGATCAATCACCTGGATATTCCCATGATCATTGTAAGCCATGATCTGAAGGACCTCCTGATGCTAAGTCAGAATCTTGTATTGATAGACAGGGGACAAACAGAACCTCCGCAATCCTATCTTGAACTTGTTCAGAAAAACAAATTTCCGAAAGTGGATCATCTGGTTCATAATTATTACAACATATACAACGGCAGGGTGATCGAAAATAATAAGGAAAAAGGACTGGCGATCATTGAATTAAAAGAAAATCCGGAGATCAAAATTCAGATTGAACACGATGACATGGAACTGCCGGAAAACTCAGGAATAAAACTGTCAATCCGCGGAGTTGATGTCGCTCTTTCAGCCTCTGAAGTAAATGACATTTCGATACGAAATCAACTGGAAGGAAAGGTAAAGCAACTCTTTCAGCATAAGAACCATACTGTTTGCATTGTGAATTGCGGTATCACGATCATCACAAGAATTACAACCGACTCCGCAAGGAAACTCTCTCTGGCAAAGGGAAAAAAGATCTGGTGCCTGTTCAAGTCGCTTGCAATTGAATCAATCTAATGCTTCTTGTTTATTTTTTATTCCCTTTGCATGTTATTGCTTATTCTCTTGTCACAATAATTTTCCCCGCTCCATGATAAGAATGGTATTCTCCGTTGTACATGGCATCGGCACTTACCGGACCCATATTATATGTACCGGATGATACAACTCTTACCAGGTAATAGAAATACTGAGTCCCTGAACGAGCTGTGGTAAACATATTGACCCTGTCATCCCGAATATCTGTATATTCCGGATACTTCCGATAATTGGGAAAATCCATACCCGGAGGTAAAGTGGTTAACCTGGGATTTTCAACCTCAAAACAAGCAGGAAGAATATCTGTAATGGCCACGTTCTCTACATACTGAGATGTTAAACCGGTAATCTGTATTTCTACCAAAACAAGATCATTTTGTTTGAATTGATTGCCGGTAATCTTAACTCCGTTACGGTCATAAAAATTTCTCCTTACCCTTAAATATTTATCTTCCTCAAGGTATGATCCGTCACGGCTTATTCCTTCACTCTCCCAAAAGTAATACAGTTTGCCCGTCCCCTGAGTATTCAATTCAACGGTTTTGGATGCAATTTGTCCTATGTTCATTTTAAGTTCTTTATTTTCAAATGTTCCGATCACTTTCCCATTAGCTTTCAGGACACCTTTCGGGTCAGCATTGCTTAATGTTTTTGCAAACTTACCCATAGCAAGAAATCCAAAAGTTCGCTCCTGAGTATTCAAATACCTCCTGGTTCTTAAGAGTTCAGAGATATGTTTCACCATCACTCCAATCTGCTGGTTCTCCGGATCGGTCTCGAGCAAAACGTTCAATGCAATTGCTTCATCACGAATATACGAGTAAAAGCTACCTCCAAAACCGGTAAGTGCTTCTTCCCCTTCAAAGGCTCCGGGCATAACTTCCGCAGCTTTCTGTCTATTTCCGGTAAGTGCATAAGCTCCCGCTATCAGGTACTTGCTGTCAAGGCTTAACTGTTCTGTACGTGAACTGT